>JBEAMN010000025.1:0-2616 GCA_041165945.1 Actinomycetota bacterium | reverse complement strand
CAGCGCAAGAACCATATTTCCGATAAGTCCTTCAGTGGTCTCAAATCCTGCAAAGAAGAGTTGAATTGTAAGACCGACGATTTCTTTATCTGTCAGGCCATCGCCGTTCTCATCCTTTGGCGCATTGAGAATTTTACTGAGAAGCCCATCGTTGGGATTACGTCGAAGCTCAGCAAATAATTGGAGTAAATACTCCTCTGCCTCGCGGGCAACATCTTCAGCATGTTGGGCTTGTTCGGTTGTTATTCGCGCCGACGCAGTAAAGCCCGCAACTCCATCGGACCAACGCTTGAGATCCCATTGCTTTTCAAGTGGAATCCCTAATAACTCGCAGATCACAATCGCAGGAAGTTGGAAGGAAAAGTCATCAACCAAGTTGAACACTTCCTTCGATAGCGCTTGGTCTAGGAGGTTACTGACAATCTGCTCGATCTTAGATTCGAAGGCAGCAATACTCCTTGGGGTAAAGGACTTACTAATCACCCTACGCAAACGAGTGTGATCTGGTGGATCCTTAAAAACAATCCAATTGCTCAAGTTGGTGAGTATGTGAGGCAAGGTTGAGAGCTGTTCGGATGATAGGTGCGATGAAGCCTTCGTCATCCGTTCGCTCTGATTGAAGATGTCATCGCCATCGAGCCCCTTCTCTACCTCTTCAAAAGGGGTGACAATCCATGCGCGAGCAATCTCGCTCCAAAATATCGGGGATTCCTCATGGAGCCTTCGATACACCGGGTAAGGATTTACAAAATAGTCACCAACCAGGAATTGCGAAATACCTGTCGAATGAGCTGCCATTTGTATCCTTTTCTGTGGGTGTAAAGTCAGAATAACTGTTCGCCTGAAAAAAGGAAATAACCAGATGTTCATCCTCTATGCATCGTGCGCTGCACTTGCATTTGCATTTGGAACCTTCTTTACTAAAGGTGTCACCCTAAGAATTTCGATATTCAGGGCAATTGGTCCGCTCTTTCTCCTCAACGGCCTCTTCGCAATCCCATTTATCGGAAGTGGCCCCACGTGGAAAGTCATTACAGGGCCAGTGCCCTATCTTCATCTGATCGCCGCTCTTGCAAGCGGGGTTGTTGCATACGTGCTCTTCTCTATGGTCGCAAAGAGCACCGCATCGGTGAGTTCTGTTGCTCCAGCAATGGCGCCAGCGGTGGTACTTCTGCTCTCTCCCGTCTTCTTGAGTACAGCTATCACGCTCACACAGATCTTTCTTGTGCTCTTCTTGATGGCAATTACTCTCTATCCTCTTCGCAACTCGATTTCAGGACTCAACTCGTCAAAGACCATTGCCTTCATGATTATTGCGGCGCTAGGAAATGGCGCCGTGACCATCATCGCAAAACTACTCGCCAATGAAGATGTTGGAATGCCTGAGACATTTATTGTCCGACAACTCATCGCGGGACTTGCATTTACCATTCTCTTCCCACCGTTTGGCTTAAAATTCCGAGATTTCTATGAGCTGGTCCGTCGCTCATTCTTTATGGCTATTGGGTGGATGACCTCAATTACGGCGATCCAAAACGGTAG
This sequence comes from Actinomycetota bacterium, assembly GCA_041165945.1. Taxonomy (GTDB): domain Bacteria; phylum Actinomycetota; class Actinomycetes; order Nanopelagicales; family Nanopelagicaceae; genus IMCC26077. Next base: position 1,074 of record JBEAMN010000025.1, on the reverse strand, counting down.
CCCGCTCGTAGTGCAGACATTTCTTGCCACAATTCCCATTACCGTTATTCTCATTGAGACGGTTGCATATCGGAAGCGACCAGATCGAGCAGTCGTGATTAGCGCAGTTCTCACTGCATGCGGAATTGCCGCCCTTACCTTGACGGTCTAGTACATCAGTTGGCCACCAGAGACGTTTACCACTGTCCCGGTGACGTAACTTGATGCTTCGGATGCCAGAAATAGCACCGGTCCGACCATCTCTTCTGGCGTTGCTAATCGACCCATTGGAATCATGCTGACAAAAGAGGCGAGCGCCTCTGGAGTTTGATTGCCAGTCATCATCAGGGTATCGACTCCGCCTGGTGCAACGGAATTCACCCGAACGCCATCAGGGGCAAAGGAGCGCGCAAGGCCTTTTGTCATCGAGACCACGCCACCTTTGCTGCCGGCATATACAACCGAACCACCAAAGCCACCTGTCCACCATCCTTGCGATGAGAAGTTGATGATTGAACCTTTGGTCCCATTTTTCTTGAAATGATCTCGAGCCGAACGATTGAGGAAGAACGTTGCCTTCATGTTCACATCAATTTGGAGATCCCAATCCTCTTCAGTGACATCATCGACTGTCGATCTGCGGCGCAACACAGCAGCGCAGTGCGCTAATGAAACGACTTTTCCCAATTTGGCAGCGTGATCAAAGAGTGTGGCATGTCCTGAAAGATCAGAGAGGTCACATGGATAGATCGCGTGGCCACTGCCCGAGAGGGAGTTGAGGGTCTCCTCGAGTGGCGCCGATGGAATATCAACGAGAAACACTTTCGAGCCTGCTTCTGCAAACCCACGAGCAACAGCGCTACCGATACCTCCCGCGGCACCTGTAACGACAACTGCATTTCCCACTAGACCTGCATCATTGCGCCAGCTCATTGAGTAATCCTCTCCAGTAAGAAAGTAGATATTAGACAGGGGCTAGGCAATACTCAACCCTTGAGCGATGGAGGACCTTATGACTAGCGACACCGGTAGTAACAGAAAATTATTTGAGATTTCTGGAAAACGAGTCATCATCACAGGCGGCACTGGTGGCAT
>JBEAMN010000024.1:0-13497 GCA_041165945.1 Actinomycetota bacterium | reverse complement strand
CGTGCTGCCAAAGATGCAGATGTTCAGCAGATTGTTTATCTCGGCGGTATCGCCAACGATAAAAAAGCGAGCCAACATCTTGCATCAAGGGCGCAGGTAGGCAATGAACTCGCAGCAACTGGTGTGCCAACCATGGAGTTACGTGCCGGAATCATTATCGGTGCTGGTTCTGCATCTTTTGAGATGGTCCGTCATCTCACCCATCGATTACCCATCATGACGACGCCAAAATGGATTTCAAACCTCACTCATCCGATTGGCGTGCGTGATGTTCTCTGGTACTTGGATAATGCTGCACAATTGAAGAGTCCAGTCTCTGGTGTATTCGATATCGGCGGACCAGATGTACTCAAATACTCCGAGATGATGCAGATCTTCGCAAAGGTCTCTGGCTTACGTCGTCGAATCATCGTGAAAATTCCAGTGCTCACTCCGCGTCTAGCAAGTCTTTGGATTGGTTTAGTAACCCCACTTCCTTCAGCGCTAGCTCGCCCATTAGTGCACTCGCTCATCAGTGAAGTTGTTGCCGATCCTGAAAAGAGCATTAGTGCAGTTATTCCACCACCACCGCAGGGACTGATGGGAGTTGAAGAGGCGATGACCCTCGCCCTCGCTCGCGTAAATGAGAATAAAGTGAAAACGCGGTGGTCAGATGCAACCTTGCCAGCGCATCCATGGCAGAAAGCACAATCAGATCCTGCATGGGCCGGTGAGATCACATATAAAGATTCACGAAGTGCGAAGACCGAAGCCTCTATTACAAGTGCATGGGAGACTATTGAAGAGATTGGTGGCGATACCGGGTGGTATGGCTCAGATTTCCTCTGGTTCCTTCGTGGACTTCTCGATCGCTTAATTGGTGGAGTGGGATTACGCCGCGGTAGACGTGATCCAAAACATCTTCGCGTGGGGGATAGCCTGGATTTCTGGCGCGTTGAATCCTTAGAACGTGAAGATCATTTGCGCCTTTATGCCGAGATGATCCTTCCAGGGAAGGCATGGCTGGAATTTCGATTACGAAAGATTCCGGCAACGCCAGGTAGTAATGAGAAAGATCAGATAGAAATTATTCAAGAGGCAATTTTCCAACCACGAGGATTAGGTGGCACTCTTTATTGGTTCGCTATCAAACCGCTCCACGCATTTGTCTTCCCGACCATGCTTCGAAATATCGTCAGAAGCGCGAGGCGGAAGGATTACTTCGGAGCCGCCCGTTAATTGCCCAGTTAAATGACAACCATGTAATTTCCCACTATTATTTCGGCTATGGGAGAGCCAGCGCAGCCAAGGATCGAAGGCGCCGTAGGAGCTAATGCATTAACTCCTCAGCAACTCTCCATCTTGGAGTTTGAGCGCCAATGGTGGCGCTATCCCGGATCTAAGGAGGGGGCGATTCGAGAGCTATTCTCGATGAGTTCCCCACGCTATTACCAGGAACTTAATCTGCTCCTCGACCGCCCCGAGGCTGAGCTCGCCTATCCGGCGCTGGTCCGGCGGCTACGTCGCCTTCGCGATGCTCGCACCGGAGCGCTCTAGTCTGGCTAGTCCGGTTCCGTCTTCCGTTTGATTGAGCAAGCCCTCCTGTCGTAGATTATGCGTTAGCACTCTCGGGTTGAGAGTGATAACCCAGCTGATCTCCAGATTCAGCACCCACGTAACTATCTAGAAGGAGACTTACCGTGGCAAAGATGATTGCTTTTAATGAAGAGGCACGACGAGGTCTCGAGCGTGGCATGAATGCGCTCGCCGATGCGGTCAAGGTAACCCTTGGACCTCGCGGACGTAACGTAGTACTCGAGAAGAAGTGGGGCGCTCCCACAATCACCAACGATGGTGTATCTATCGCAAAAGAGATCGAGCTCGATGATCCTTACGAGAAGATCGGCGCTGAGCTTGTAAAGGAAGTTGCAAAGAAGACCGATGATGTCGCCGGAGATGGCACAACTACCGCAACTGTCCTAGCGCAAGCCCTTGTCCGCGAAGGACTTCGTAACGTTGCAGCAGGTTCAAACCCAATGGCCCTTAAGCGTGGAATCGAAAAGGCTGTTGCCGCAGTTGCCGAAGAACTTGGCAAGATGGCAAAAGATGTCGAAACCAAAGAGCAAATTGCAGCAACTGCATCAATCTCTGCTGCTGATGCAACTATCGGCGAGAAGATTGCCGAAGCGATGGATAAGGTCGGAAAAGAAGGGGTAATCACAGTCGAAGAGAGCAATACTTTTGGTCTTGAGCTCGAGCTCACCGAAGGTATGCGCTTTGATAAGGGATATATCTCTCCTTACATGGTTACCGATACCGATCGGATGGAAGCGGTACTTGAAGATCCCTACATTTTGATTGCTAACTCCAAGATTGCAAATATCAAAGATTTGTTGCCGATTCTTGAGAAGGTTATGCAATCGGGTAAGCCACTTGCAATCATCGCCGAAGATATCGAAGGCGAAGCCCTTGCAACTCTCGTAGTAAATAAGATCCGCGGCACCTTCCGTTCAGCTGCAGTGAAGGCTCCGGGCTTTGGCGATCGTCGTAAGGCGATGCTTCAAGACATCGCGATTCTTACCGGTGCACAAGTAATCTCCGAAGAGGTTGGCCTAAAGCTCGATGCAACTACTATCGATCTTCTTGGCCGTGCACGTAAGGTCGTCATCACCAAAGATGAGACCACAATTGTTGAAGGTGCTGGCGATAGCGAGCAAATCAAGGGGCGGGTCAATCAGATTCGCGCTGAGATCGAGAAGAGCGATTCTGATTACGATCGCGAGAAGCTCCAAGAGCGTCTAGCAAAACTTGCCGGTGGCGTTGCTGTTATCAAAGCGGGCGCTGCTACCGAGGTGGAGCTCAAAGAGCGTAAGCATCGAATCGAAGATGCTGTCCGTAACGCGAAGGCTGCTGTCGAAGAGGGCATCGTTGCTGGCGGTGGCGTTGCACTTCTCCAAGCAGCAAAACTTGCATTCGCTAAGTTAAAACTTGAAGGCGATGAGGCAACGGGCGCAAAGATCGTTGAACTTGCTGTGGAAGCGCCACTCAAGCAAATCGCAATCAACGCTGGCCTTGAAGGCGGAGTTGTAGTGGAGAAGGTCCGTCATCTCGAAGCTGGCTTTGGCCTCAATGCTGCTAGCGGAGAGTATGTAGACATGATCAAGGCAGGAATCATCGATCCTGCGAAGGTCACCCGCTCTGCCCTCCAGAATGCTGCATCAATTGCCGCACTCTTCCTCACCACTGAAGCCGTTATCGCCGAGAAGCCAGAGCCAAAGAGCGCAGCTCCTGCAGCTCCTGGCGGCGGAGATATGGATTTCTAAGATGACCAGTACAAGTAAAGGGCTTCGCGAGATAGATATTGCTCGCGAAGCCGCTTTACTTGAAGCAGAGAGTTCGGTCGGAAATTTACGTTTCGATGGTGAAAAAGTTGGCGCTCATTTAGGTGTCGATAATGAATCGCACGAATACGAGACTCATTACTTCGCAACTTCCTTGACCGGTTATCCAGATTGGCGTTGGGCAGTAACAATTGCTCGCATCGATAGTGAGAGTGAACCCACGATCTGTGATGTGGTCTTACTCCCTGGTCCAGATGCTCTCCTTCCGCCAAAGTGGATTCCATACACCGAACGAGTTCGTCCAGAAGATGTCACTCCGGGAACTCTTGTTCCCACTAACGCTGATGATGAGCGAGTAGTTCCTGGTTATGCAGCGCTACCAAGTGACGAAGAGTTAGACCCCACCCAATTATGGGAACTTGGTTTGGGGCGCGTTCGAGTTCTCTCACCCATCGGGCGCGACTTGGCTAGCGATCGATGGATCAATGGGGAGTATGGCCCTGATTCAGAGTTTGCCAAGAGCGCTCCGAAGGCATGTGCATCATGTGCATTCTTCTTGCCTATCGCTGGCTCACTTCGAAGCGCCTTTGGCGTCTGTGCAAATGGCACATCTCCGGCAGATGGCCATGTAGTTGCGGTCAACTACGGTTGTGGCGCCCACTCCGAGGCCCTCGTTCTCGGCTAAATTTCGCCAGCGCGAGCCCTGGGTAAAACGCGATAAAATAGCGCTCTGCTCGGCGATCGAAAAATCTTGGGTAAAGGAGAGTGAGCTATGCCTACTGGACGCGTGAAGTGGTTCAGCCTGGAGAAGGGCTTCGGTTTCATCTCCTCAGATGAGGGCGATGATGTCTTCCTCCCCGCAGCCTCACTGCCATCTGGAGTTACGACCGTCAAGCCTGGTACCAAACTTGAATTTGGCGTTGCCGATGGCCGTCGCGGTCCTCAGGCGCTCTCGGTAACAATCGTCGAAGCACCGCCATCGTTAGCAGCAGGTGCGCGCATCAACCCTGATGATCTTGCAGCCATTATCGAAGATGCCATCAAGATTCTCGATCGTGTGGGCAATGGATTGCGCCATGGTCGCCATCCATCACCCAATGATGCCGAGCGTCTTGGAAAAGTTTTACGGGGAATTGCTGACCAGATTGAAGGTTAGGCGCTAGCGCTCAATTTTTTTACGCATGATTCGCAAGCCATACAAACCTAGGAGAATCGCAATCAGTGAACTGATGGCAAAATCGTATCTGTTTGTGATGAGCGAACCTGCCGCCGCAACACCCCAGAAAATTAAGGCAATATAAATAATCTTTCGATCAGATATTCCCTTAAGGGGTGACATAGCCACAGTCTACGTCATAATCTATGAGCCTTATGGAAATGGCGAGTAGTAATGAGTGAGAGTGGTTCGCTTCGCTCTTTTCGCCATCGTAATTTTCGGATCTATTACATCTCTACCACGCTGAGCAATATTGGTACCTGGGTCCAAAGAATCGCACAAAACTGGCTAGTTCTAGAGTTAACAAATAATGCAGTCTGGCTTGGGGTTGTTGTGGCCCTTCAATCTGCCCCCTCTTTATTCTCGTTCTTCGGCGGCACACTGGCGGACCGGATTTCTAAACCAAAATTACTTGCATTTACTAGCTTTTCGGGTTTCCTTTGGGCAGGCTCACTTGGATCTCTGGTCATTCTCGGATATGTCAGGCTCTGGCATGTTCTGGTAATCGCTTTTGGTCTTGGAGTGACTGCTGCTATGGATGGGCCAGTTAGACACTCCTTTGTACCCGAGTTAGTTCCTGAAGAAGATATTCCAAATTCTGTCGCCCTTAACTCTGTTAATTTCAATACTGCGCGATTAATAGGTCCTGCACTTTCGGGATTCATGATTGAGGCATTTGATACTGGTCCGGCATTTCTACTGAATGCCATTTCATTTCTTGCAGTTGTAGTAGCAGTTTTAATGATCGATAACAATGAATTATATAGAAAAGCACCTCGTACTAATGCTCGTTTCTCAGAGTCACTTAGATATATAAAAGCTCGACCAGATTTAATGGCGCTCATGCTCAGTATCTTCTTCTTTGCAACTTTCGGAGTTAACCCCGAACTCTTTAGCGCAATTATGGCTACAAAAGTATTTGGCTTGAATGCGGGGGAGTTTGGTTTATTAGGAAGCGTGATTGCACTTGGCTCATTAACAGCAACTCTGGTAGCAACGAAAAAAGAGCATGCTCCAGGGGTACGTCGAATAATGATATTTGCAGTCTTTACCGGCTTTGCCATCATCTTCTCTGCGGTGATGCCCACCTATCTTTTCTACGCGATGGCGCTGCCTATCTATGGTTTCGGCATGCTCACCACTGCGGTCGCGGCGAATACGACAGTTCAGATGGGTACCGCCCCTGAGATCCGGGGGAGAGTCTTTGGAATCTACCTGGCGATGTGGATGGGCTTTGCTCCAGGGAGCGCTCCACTGCTGGGATGGATCACTGAACACTTTGGCGCCAGGTACGCGATTGGATTCTCTGGAGCGGTCACAGTCCTGGGAGTCTGCCTGATTGCCTGGATCTATCGAGGTCGGTTGGATCCTCCGGAGGAGATTTCGATCGAGTCGGTATTGCCCCCTTCTAAGGGGTAGCTCGCCTCAGATTTGCCGTGGGTAATCCCACATTTTTTGACGCCACCGTTCTGACCTGCGAAAACATTATCCACAGGTCAAAATTCCCAGGGTAAAGAGCGGGTTTGGCTTGGCTATCTGCCCCCCATCTTTGGCATCCTTGAAGCCTCCCCCACCCCACCAACGCGCGCCGACCCCATCAGGATTGGCAAGCGGCGAAAGGAAATGGTCATCTATATGTCGGGCATCTGGAGTAGAACGGCAGCGGGGCGAAGCGCTCGCGCGCTCGCCGGCGCCCTGCTCGCTCTGGCGCTAAGCCTGGCCATAAATACCTTTGGCGGTGGCAGCGCTCGCGCTGCCGAGGCGCTCGATAGCGCTCCATCGATCAGTGGCGAGAGCTCTCTTGCCGTGGTCAATCCAGAGAGTGGCCCGGAGCAGGTAAGCCAGCCGATCGCTGAAGCGCGTCTGGTGGTGGCCACTGAGGTATTGACCTCGGGCAAACTCACCGCGCTCAACCTCTCCTCAGTTGCCCGAAGCGCATATTTAGTGAAGAAGGCTAAGACTCGAAACGGTGCTCGCTCAGTCGGAAAATTACTGGCTGAAGAGAATTATGGTTGGAGTGGGAAGCAATGGCAGTGCCTCGACAAGTTATGGATCAAAGAGAGTCAGTGGACTTACACATCACATAACAAACGGACGGGTGCACATGGAATCCCGCAAGCCTATCCGGCAACCAAATATGAATATATGGGAAGTGATTGGCGGAAGAATCCTGTTACGCAAATCATGTGGGGATTGAAGTACATCGATGTGCGCTACGGAACGCCATGTAAGGCTCTCAATACTTTTTATCGAACGAGAATGTACTAAAGGATTTATCGCTTAATTTAATTCGGCTTTCTACCGATTGTCACCAATTTCTCTCGCTCGGCAAAGAAATCATTTCCTTTATCATCAACCACGATAAAAGCTGGAAAATCTTCCACCTCAATCTTCCAGACTGCTTCCATGCCAAGTTCTGCGTAATCAAGTACTTCTACTTTCTTGATGCAATCTTGAGCCAGTCTTGCTGCCGGACCACCGATTGAACCTAGATAGAAACCACCAAACTTCTTACAGGAATTAGTAACAGCGGTAGAACGATTTCCCTTTGCCAACATAATCATGGAACCGCCTGCTTGTTGGAATTGCTCAACATAAGAATCCATCCGACCTGCAGTGGTCGGGCCAAAGGATCCAGAGACATATCCATCAGGAGTCTTCGACGGACCGGCGTAATAGATTGCATAATCTTTGAAGTAATCCGGCAGCGCCTCTCTTTTATCTAGCCGCTCCTTTATCTTGGCATGCGCCAAGTCGCGTGCAACCACCAAGGTTCCAGTTAGAGAAAGGCGAGTTTTTACTGGGTATTTAGCAAGCTCTGCTTGGATTTGTGACATGGGCTGATTGAGGTCGATTGCTACGACATCATCATGAAGTTGTGCATGAGTAGTATCAGGAAGGAAGCGAGCCGGATCGCGCTCTAGTTTCTCAAGGAAGATTCCCTCACTGGTGATTTTTGCAAGAGCCTGTCGATCTGCTGAGCAGGAAACAGCAATAGCAATGGGCAGTGAGGCGCCATGGCGGGGCAGTCGGATTACTCGAACATCATGGCAGAAATACTTTCCGCCAAATTGCGCTCCGATTCCGATATTTCGGGTCAATTCCAAGATCTCTGCCTCTAATTCGATATCACGGAAACCATGAGCAGTTGCGGTATCCCCTCGAAGCGGAAGCGAATCTAAATAGCGAGTACTCGCAAGCTTTGCAGTTTTGAGAGTGTGTTCGGCGCTGGTACCACCAATAACCACGGCCAAGTGGTACGGCGGACATGCTGATGTACCGAGGGAGACTAACTTCTCTTCTAACCATTTAAGGAGCGATTTCGGATTGAGGATTGCGCGCGTCTCTTGATAGAGGAAACTCTTATTAGCGCTACCACCACCTTTTGCGATGTAGAGCAATTGATATTGATCATGGTGCTTGGTGTCTACAGCAATTTCGATTTGTGCCGGCAGATTGGTACCAGTGTTCTTCTCTTCCCACATCGTAATTGGCGCCATCTGGCTATATCGAAGATTGAGCCTTGTATAGGCATCGTAAATTCCATGTGCGATTCCGATTTCATCGCGTCCTTCGGTGAGAACATGTTGTCCGCGCTTTCCCATCACCAACATCGTGCCGGTGTCTTGGCACATGGGCAGGATTCCGCCAGCGGCAATATTGGCATTTTTCAGGAGATCAAGAGCGACAAAGCGATCATTGGGAGATGCCTCAGGATCGTCGATGATATTTCGCAATTGTTGAAGATGTGATGGACGGAGATAGTGCTGAATATCGTGGACTGCTTCTTCAGTAAGTTTTCTTAGCGCATCTTGCGATACGGTGATAAATGTTCGTCCAGCAGCCGCAGTTGTAGTGACCCCCTCGTTGGTGATGAGGCGGTATTCAGTCTCATCTTTTCCAAGCGGTAGTAGGTCCTCGTAGGCAAAATCTGGATTGGTGCTCATAGTGGAAAGAATACGCCCCCTCTAATTAATCGCGCGATTTTTCTTGTTTTTCTAGTCGCTCCTTCGCTGAATCGAGCCATTGATTACATATTTTTGCCAATTCCTCTCCGCGTTCCCAGAGGGCAATCGAATCCTCCAACGATGCTCCGCCGGCTTCTAGTTTCGCGACAATCTTTGTTAATTCATCACGCGCTTGTTCGTATGTGGGTCTCTTCTTCTCGGCCATTGGTTACCCCTTATTACCTTTCTTTCCATTATGGGAAATGACTTCTACAGAAAGCTCGCCTTTAGCCAACGTGACCTCTAATTGATCGGAGAGCGAGACATCTTTCGCATTAATAATGAGTTTTCCGCGCTTTTGCACGACTGCATATCCGCGCTTTAAGGTAGAAAGTGGTGAGAGCGCAGTGACTTGGGCCTTGATCTCTTTGATTTCACCACGTAACTCTTTTATGAGGGCAATCAGTCCCTTCTTTGCATCACTTTGAAGAATCCGCAGTTCATCGCTGCGCAGAGTCACAAGAGTTATCGGGTCCTTGAGCACAGGGCGACTAATGAGCGCTGAGATCTTTGCGCTCTCCAAGTCGATGATTGCGCTCATTCGACTTTCTAGCCGAGTGATCAACTGGGTGATCCGCTCGCTCTCCTCAATCAGACTTGGTACCACACGTTTTGCCGCATCAGTAGGGGTCGAAGCGCGTAGGTCTGCTACCAAATCAAGGAGCGGAGCATCTTGTTCGTGTCCAATTGCGCTGACGATTGGGGTAGTGAGCGAGGCGACTAGGCGGATTAACGATTCATCAGAGAATGGGAGTAAATCTTCAAAGGAGCCACCACCACGGGTCACGATGATGACATCGACCTCTTCGATCTTCTCTAACTCCAGGAGCGCTCGTGAGACTTCGACTACAGCGGTACTACCCTGAACGGCAACTTCACGAATCTCAAATTTCATTCCGGGCCACCGTCGTTCGACATTCTCAACGACATCCTTCTCTGCAGCGCTTGCTCGACCGCAGATCAATCCAATCTTTCGCGGTAGGAAAGGTAATTCTCGCTTTCGCTCTGATGCAAATAAACCCTCTGCCGCAAGTAGATTCTTTAATTGTTCAAGGCGCGCCAACAACTCACCCAATCCCACCTGTCGAATCTCTCGCGCCATCAATGAGAGAGTGCCGCGGACTGCATACCAATTGACTTTTGCATAAGCGACTATGCGCGCGTTATCTGGGAGAGGATCAATCGCCTCAAGAATAGATTTGTGACAGGTTACTTGGAGCGACATATCTACGCTCGTATCTTTTAAACGGATGAAAGCCATTTGAGATCCTGGGCGGCGAGTGATTTCAGCAACTTCACCTTCAACCCAGACTGGACCAAGGCGCCCGATGTATTCGCCGATTGACTCGGAGACCACTCGAACCGGAAGTGGTTCCTCTGAACTACTTTCAATCATGTTGCAAGCGTAATCGGAAGGCTTCACCACCAGGGGCATAGTTGCGCCAAACCGATTAGGCTAGAGCCATGGCCACCAAAAAAGTGCTCCTTGCTGCGCCCCGGGGTTACTGCGCAGGGGTCGACCGTGCAGTCGTCACCGTCCAGAAGGCCTTGGATCTCTATGGCGCTCCCGTCTATGTCCGCAAACAGATAGTTCATAACAAACATGTCGTTGAGACGCTCGAGAAACGTGGCGCAATATTTGTTGATGAGACTGATGAGGTACCTGAAGGTGCAACGGTGATTTTCTCCGCTCATGGCGTCTCACCCGCGGTCCATGAGAGCGCAAAGGCACGTAACCTTAAGACAATTGATGCAACCTGTCCACTGGTTACCAAAGTCCATCAAGAGGCGCGACGATTTGCCGCTGAGGATTATCAGATTCTCTTGATTGGCCATGAGGGACATGAAGAGGTCGAGGGCACTGCTGGGGAAGCCCCTGATCATGTACAGCTGATTGATAAAGCTGAAGATATCGAGAAGTTAGAGATCAGAGATCCCAATAAGTTGATCTGGCTCTCGCAAACTACCTTGAGCGTGGATGAAACGTTAAGCACGGTTAAAGCGTTGAAAGAGAAGTTCCCGCTCCTTAATGATCCACCAAGTGATGATATTTGCTATGCAACTCAGAATCGCCAATTGGCGGTAAAAGAAATTGCGCCACAAAGTGATTTAGTTTTAGTTGTCGGTTCGCGAAACTCATCAAACTCAGTCCGTCTGGTGGAAGTTGCGCTCGAGACCGGAGCAAAGGCCTCGTATCTCATTGATTATGCTCATGAGATGAAGCCAGAGTGGCTCGAGGGAGTAGAGACTGTTGGCGTTACAAGTGGCGCTTCCGTGCCAGAGATACTGGTAGAGGAGCTCCTTGCTCGATTGGAAGAGTTTGGCTTCGAGGATGTGCAGGTTGTTACGAAAGCCGAAGAGCATCTGCTCTTCTCGATGCCGCCGGAGCTTAGGAAGGATCTGAAGGCTGCTGGGATGAAATAGTCCGACGCCGTTCAGAGATAAAGAAGTAGCCCCAACTCACCACTGCGGTAATCAAAAGCCATGGAGCTAAGCGCGCAAGATTTGAAACGATTGCCACCAAGAGAGTTGTTACACCAAGGCCCTTACTCAAGAGCGTTGCGAAAAGAAGGGTTCCAGTAAGGGCGAGCGGCGGGGTAACGACCGCAGTAAAAAGAGTTCCATCGCGACCAAGTTTTACCGCTGCAAAGAAAAGGATAAGGAGGAGAACTCCGGTGATTCGCCCGGGTTGGCCGGAGATAAGACTCTCGGCGCTCTGCACGAGAAGAAGTGAGAGCGTGTAGAGGACCACAATTCCGGGGGAGGTAAGGCCACGACCTTGGATGATTGGTCGCCCCTTGATTTCAAGTGGTGATGTCATCGCTGCGCTCCATCATTAAAGTCTAATTCATCATCGCGTTCCTCAGCTCCGCTCTCGTGACCCTTGATTGCGCGAAGCTCGCTCTCGAGCGGTGCGATTCCACTGAGCTCCTTTGTAGTAGGGGCGCCCAGTTTGCTCATCTTTCGCGCTGGTACTAAGAGATGATTCTCAGCCGATGCAACGAGCTCATTAAATGCACGTTCACTGCTCTTTATCTTCTCGCCAAGGCTCTCGATACGTTCATGAACTTTTCCTACCCGTTTGAGCAAATCTCCAGCAAGATTTCGAATCTCATCTGCATTACGAGCAAGATCATGACGAGAATATCCGTAAGCGATAGTGCGGAGAAGAGCGAGCATAGTTGTCGGCGTTGCGATTACTACATTCTTGGCAAATGCCTTCTGGAGTAAGAGCGAGTCAGCATCGAGCGCCTCACTTAAGATGGATTCAAATGGCGCAAAGAGCACAACGAAATCTGGTGAAGTGCCGCTACTTTGATAACCGCGTTTAGCAAGTGCGTTGATGTGGCTGAGAAGATCCTTTGCATGTGATGCCATAAGCGTGGCGCGAGCGGATGAGTCCTCAGCGCCGACCCCATCCCAGAAGCGATCGAAGGGGAATTTAGAATCCACAAAGATTTCAGTACCGCCCGGCATCTTGATGGTGATATCTGGTTTTGATATCTCGCCATCGTTGACGCGATGCTCCTGTCGTTCGTAATGAATTCCCTCTTGAAGCCCGGAACTTTCTAAGATCATCTCGAGTTGCGCCTCACCAAGTTGGCCACGGCTCTGCGCTTTCGAGAGGGCGCCTGCGAGTTTGGCCGTTTCAAGAACGAGCCGTTCATTCTTCTCGCTCATATTCTTGATCTGCTCTTTGATCTGCGCCTCGACCTCGGCTCGCTTGATTTCGGCGGCTTGGCTCTTCTCGGTAAGTGAGAGCATCCCAGCGTTCATCGCGCGCATCAATTCATCAAGACGCGCGCTCGCCTCGCGGGAATCTGCGCTGGCGCGCCCTTCTGGCCGGAGTAATAAATAGGTAATGGCGACCCCAAGGAGGAGGCCAGCTATGGCGCCGATGGCCAGGGATAAGGCATTCATGGTCATGGTCCAATCGTGGCAGGAAGGTGTGACATTGCCCCGTAGGCTCTACTCCTCGTGAGCCTCTCTATCGGAATTGTCGGACTGCCCAATGTGGGGAAGTCGACCTTATTTAATGCGCTGACCAAAAATCAGGTGCTGGCAGCGAACTATCCCTTCGCCACGATTGAACCAAATGTTGGCGTTGTTGGGGTCCCTGATGATCGCCTCGCTGTCCTAGCGAAAATCTTTAACTCCGAGCAGATCATTCCCGCCTCAGTCTCTTTCGTCGATATCGCCGGAATCGTTAAAGGCGCATCTGAAGGCGCCGGGCTTGGTAATAAGTTTCTGGCAAATATTCGCGAAGCTGATGCAATCTGCCAAGTCGTTCGAGTATTTAATGATGGCGATGTAGTTCACGTTGACGGCAAAGTGGATCCACTCTCTGATATTGAAACAATCAATACTGAGTTAGCGCTCGCCGACCTGCAAACTATTGAGAAAGCTCTGCCACGGCTCGAGAAAGAAGCGAAGCAACAGAAAGAGAAGGCAGCAGAGATTGACGAGATAAAGAGAGCTGAAGCGGCGCTAAAAGAGGGAAAGCTCATTTCAGCAACAACACTTGATAAAACATTACTAAAAGATCTCCATCTCTTGACTGCAAAACCATTTATTTATCTCTTTAATGTTGATGCAACCGAACTTGGCGACGAGGAATTAAAGAAAAAACTACGAGCACAAGTTGCACCTGCTGAAGCAATCTTTCTTGATGCAAAGACTGAAGCTGATCTTGCTGAACTTGATGAAGCAGATGCAATGGAGTTATTAGAGTCAATTGGTTTAAGTGAGCCAGGGTTACGAACGCTTGCTCGAGTCGGCTTTAAAACGTTAGGACTACAGACTTATCTAACAGCTGGACCGAAAGAGGCGCGCGCCTGGACCATTCATCAAGGTGATACCGCGCCAGCTGCGGCGGGCGTTATTCATACCGATTTTCAAAAGGGATTTATCAAGGCAGAAGTGGTCTCTTTTGAGGATTTAGTCGCGACTGGTT
>JBEAMN010000023.1:0-5015 GCA_041165945.1 Actinomycetota bacterium | reverse complement strand
CAAGTAGGCGGCATAACCAACCCATGTGATAAAGGACCAGGTTTCTTTTGGATCCCAACCCCAATACCTACCCCATGCAGCTTCAGCCCAAATCGCACCGGCAATAATCGCGAAGGTCCAGAGTGGAAAGACCAGCGCCACTAAGCGATAGGAGAGTTGATCAAGCGTCTCAAGTTTGGGAAGCCTTACTGCCCACTCTGGTCGAGCGCCTGCTCGTTTTTTCTCTATTTGTTCCAAAATCAAATAGGCAGCAGCAATGCAGTTAGCAAGCAAGAAGACGCCACCAGAGATTATTGCTGCGGCGACGTGAATCACTAACCAGGGCGACTTGAGCGCAGGCACCAATGGAGCGCTTGGTACATAGAGCAATGTGACCGCAGTGCCCAAAGTCAAGAGCGAGGCGAATGTGATCAAGATTCCAAGCCACTGCACCTCAAACTTCAATGAGGCTACAAGATATGCGAGAGTAAATGCGAGGGCGCCAGTGATGGAGAACTCGTACATATTTCCCCACGGCACCCGACCCGCAGAAAGTCCACGGGTAACCACTCCTGCAAAAAGTATTAAGCAATAGAGAATCGTCAAAGCCTGGGCTATTCGAATGACTTTCTGCCGACGGGTAAGTGTGGTCTTCTCTTCACCAAGCCGAATCGACCAAGCAAGTTCATAAGCAAAGACCAAAAAAGCAAGCGCGCAGATTGCCATGCTGGCATAGATCAAGTCATTGGAGAGGAAAGCCAAATCACTCTTTGACATTATCTTCCTTACCTATCTCTGATTTCTCCTGAAGCGCTGCGACCAACGTTTTGATTTCTTCATCTAATCCTGGTGAACGAGTTAAACCTGCGACCTGCACGATGGTATCCCTATCCTTCTTGCTGACGCGAACCCAAATGCGATGACGACGCCCAAATAGTGATACAAGTAACCCGCAGAGAATCAGTACTGCACCCACCAGCGAGTACGCCTTTCCTGGATCGCGAACCACTTGAAGATTTACCCATGGAGTGAATCCATCGAATGTGATGGAACCGACTCCATTGGGCAACTCCCATTTCTGCCCAGGTGAAAGCGCAGCTAAACCAATTTGCGTCATCTTCTCAGTATTTATTCGATAGACCGATTGGGGAATCCCTGAATCCAATCCCAGATCTCCACTCCATGCCGCAAGATCAAGTACTGGCTTTAACGCTTCAGGGTAAGTAGAGAATCCGCCGCGTTCAGCAGTTCGTTCGAATGTTGGTAGGAATTTGGCGACAAAACCTACCTGCGGCTGCATATCGGGCACTTTGATCGAACCAATTGAGGTGAGATTTCCATCTTGCGGTAAGAATGGAATTGGTCCGCGCAACACGATAGCGCCTACGCTGTTTCGCACCGTAACTATAGGGGAATAGCCATTAGCCTGTAAGTAAACTCGAGTGTCACCAAATGTGAGAGGTTTATTCACTTTCACAACAACATCGCGAGGAGTGATGTTGGGTTCATCCACTACTTGCGCATCTAATTGAAAGTCGATTGGAGCATTCGTTACTAGATCATATTTTGCCGTGAACTTCTTTACTGTAATTGTAAAAGGTGGAATGTCGTCGATTGAGAAAAGTCCTCCGGTACTTAATGAGTCGTAACTTGTCGCGACGTTAGTAAAGGTCTCACCTTCGCTCACAATGACGTCCGCGCGCATACCACCAAGAGATCCATAAGCCACACCAATTAATAAGAGGATCAGCGATAGATGAAAGAGCAGATTGCCAGTTTCACGAATAAAACCCTTTTCCGCTCCGATTGAATCAGGGAGCGTTCGAAGGCGATACCGACGTCGATTAAATTCGGAGGAAACAAGTTTGAGCAGTTCACTCTCACTCCGACTAGTGCTGAATTGGTGAAACTCTTCTAATCTCTCAAGATTCTTTGGAGTCATTGGTGGTAGCGCACGTGCGCTTTTGAAGTGCTCCCAAGTTCTTGGCACTACGCACCCGATGAGCGAAATGAACAACAGGATATAAATGGCGCTGAACCATGGTGAGGAAAAGACATTGAAAAGTGAGGCGCGATCGAGCCAGCGCGCAATCTCTGGATTGGTTTGGTAATACTCATTTACCTGTAATGGATTTTGCGAACGCTGCGGGAAGATGGAGCCCGGGATTGATGCGATCGCCAAAAGAAGTAGGAGTACAAGAGCTGTCCGCATACTGGTGAGCTGTCGCCAGATCCAGCGCGCAAAACCAATTCCACTTAATTGTGGGGGTTGTGAATCATAGGAAATCTGCGAGCTACTCATAGCGCCACCACAAACGAGGAAGCCCACCGTTGTAGCCATCCTTCAATCCCAGTCCAGGCGCCGGTAAGTTGCGCAACTCCGAGCAGAATAAGGCTGATGCCACCGATGTAAGAGAGAGCACGAGTTGGCAGCCGTTTGAATACTCGGAGCGCACGTGCAATGCCAAATGCTGCCAAAAGGAAAGGCAGACCCAAGCCGATGCAGTAACCCAATGAGAGAAATGCGCCGCGGAGCGCACTCTCTTCGTTTAGGGCCAGTGCCTGGACTGCTGCGAGAGTCGGCCCAATACATGGTGTCCAGCCAATCGCAAAAAGCACACCTAAAAATGGAGCAAAAAATAATCCACCATCAGTTTTGATTCGTGGTCGGAACTCTTTATTTCCCCGGAAGACCCCAAGGAAGAGTAAACCCATCGCAATCGTGAAAATTCCGAGCATTTGACTGATGCCTCGTTCACGAACGAGCAATGTGTTTCCCACTCCACCAAAAAGTGCACCATATGAGATGAAAACCGAGCTGAAGCCAAGAATGAATAATGAGGTGCCGACCACTAAGCGCGTGCGCTTTATTGGATTTTCTATCTCTGCACCAGATAAACCTGAAACATAGGCGAGATATGCAGGCACAAGTGGTAGCACGCAGGGCGAAACGAAAGCGACAAGCCCTGCGAAAATTGCAATCGGAAATGCGAGAAGCACTGAACCTTGTAATACCTGTTCAGTCAATCCGTAGAGCGTCATTCGTTCGCCAAATCTTCTAATAACTTACTTACCGAAGAGAAGGTGATCTCACCAGAGATACGAGCAGCGACATTGCCTTTATTATCTATTAAGAAGGTTGTAGGAATAGCAGCCACTGGCAAACTCTCTCTGAATCCCAAAAGTATTTGATCATCAGAGATTGTCGGATAGGTGATAGCAAATCGATTGATAAAGGCATTTGCCGCATCGATACTGTCCCGAGTTAATAGCCCAACAAATTCCACATCTGGATATTTCTTTGAGAGCTCCTCCAAGATGGGCGCTTCCGCGCGACATGGCGAACACCACGATGCCCACACATTAACCAGCGCTACTTTCCCCGGAGTGAGTGCGAATGGGACATTTGTAGTGCTTCGCCCAGAGATCTTTGGCGCAACCTTTCGTTCTCCGAGTTTTACGGTTGTAACTACGCCATCGCCAGCGACATATGAGCTCTCATCGATTGAGCTACCACCACCACTACAGCTGGTAAGCAATACTGCGGCAATTATGGGAAAGGTAATTCGCTTAAGCGCTACCACTCTCATTTTTTGGCCCGAAGTAAGTGCGCGGCAGGTTCGGCGTACTCAACTCCCGTTATTTCTCCCTGTTCCGAGAAGACTACGGTTGTCACTGACGCTAGCGAGCAGATTCGCTTTCGCGGATCATGGAATAGCGGTCGACCTTCGATAGCAGAACGCAAAATCCAAATGGGAAGTTGATGCGAGACACAGATTGCTTCCCTACCAGCGGCGAGCGCGTGGGCATTCTTCACTGCTGCCATCATTCGCTCAATCTGTTCGCTATATGGCTCTCCCCACGAAGGGCGCCACGGATTCCAAAGATGTCGCCATGCAGATGGTTTCATTAACGCTCCGGTGCTTGCGCCGACACCAAACTTCTTTCCCTCAAAGACATTAGCCGCTTCAATTAATCGAGGATCGGTAGTGATACTTAATTTATGAAGCGCTGCAATTGGTGCTGCGGTCTCCTGCGCCCGTTCCAGTGGCGATGCAATCACTGCAGCGATATCTCGGCCATGTGTCCATTTCGCAACTACCTCTGCCATCTCCCGACCGCGGACAGATAAATGCCAATCGGATTGGCGGCCATAGAGAATTCCGTCGGGATTCTCAACCTCGCCGTGTCGGACCACATGGACGAGCGTTTTCATACGATGAGCATAACCTGCGCGCCTTCAGGTAGCGTAGGCAGGTTATGTCTCCAACCCTTCGCCCCAGTCGTTCATTAGCCGATGAGTTGCGCGCGCGTAGTGATGAAAATCTCCAGGAGCTCTTTAGCGCACGTCCCGATTTACTCTCACCGCTGCCTACGGACATCACCGCGCTTGCAGCTCGCGCAAGTTCGTCCCCGAGTATCGCGCGCGTCCTTGATGGATTGAATTCCTGGGAGATTCAAGTGTTGGAAATGCTCGCGGTACTTCCTGAGCCTCTCACCATGGATGCCTTACTTACAGTTGGCGGCACGAATGCAGCCATGCCCTACACGAAATTTCTCACCCTTGCTCTTATATATATGGACGAAGACCAGATCAGGGTGCTCAATAGCGTGCGCGATGCGCTCGGCCCAGAACCTGCAGGATTAGGACCGGTGGGGTTAGGTGATCGGAAGCGATGGATGAAAAAAATCGATGAGGCGCCTGCATCAGCTAAAGCAATGCTTGAGAAACTTACGTGGGGCCCTCCACGCGGGACCGTGAGCGATGTCAAGCGTCCAACATCCACCGTCTCGTGGCTTCTTGAGAATCAACTTCTCACCCCAGTAGATAACCAGACCGTCGCGCTTCCTCGCGAAGTAGGCATCTACCTTCGTGGCAATCGCGTCCACAAGGAGCGTTTAGATATCCCTCCAGGCTACGCGGGAAAAGTTCTCACCCGTGAGGATGTCGATAGCGCAGCGATTGGTGCGGTGCTAGAGATACTCCATCACATCGAGGAGTTGCTCCATTTTTGGGCTGGCGAACCTGCCGCAGC
>JBEAMN010000022.1:0-5139 GCA_041165945.1 Actinomycetota bacterium | reverse complement strand
AAGAAGGCTAAGAGCGCTCTCCACGCCTAGCAATATTGGCTACTGACGGGTAACCTAGAAGGGTATCCGTCAGAGAGGCCATTTGTTATGACGCAAACACTACGTTCAGTCGTCTTAGTTGATGCAGTACGTACTCCTTTTGGCAAGGCCGGCAGCATGTATGCCGGGACTCGCGCCGATGACTTAATGGTTCGGGCAATGCGAGGCCTTCTTGAGCGCAATCCCAAAGTTGCTCCTGATGCGATTGAAGATGTTGCTATCGCTGCTGCAACTCACACCGGTGATCAAGGAATGAATATTGGTCGAAGTGCAACTTTATTGGCCGGACTTCCTAAAACAGTACCGGGTTACTCCATCGATCGTTGGTGTGCAGGTGCAATGACTGCAACTACAACTATTGCGGGTGCAATCGCAATGGGAGCGATTGATATAGGAATCGCCGGCGGTGTTGAGCATATGGGTAATCATCCAATGGGTGAACTCATGGATCCCAATCCCCGTTATCTTGCCGAAAAGCTTGTAGAACAAGATGCGCTAGCAATGGGTGCAACTGCAGAACGTTTACATGATCGTTTTCCGCAACTAACTAAAGAGCGAGCAGATCGATATGCCTACAACTCTCAGATGAAGACAGCGCAGGCTTATGCCGCAGGAAAATTACAGCGCGATTTGATTCCTACTGCAGCGCGTAGCGCCGAGTTGGGTTGGGGCGTTGCTACTGTAGATGAAGCGCCTCGTCCAACTACAACTATGGAAGGTCTTGCAGGTTTAAAGACTCCATTTCGTCCGGCAGGTCGAGTAACTGCCGGAAACTCATCCGGACTCAACGATGGCGCTACTGCTGCCCTTTTGGCCAGCGAAGATAAGGCAAAAGAGCTAGGGCTCTCTATCAAAGCTCGAATGGTCACCTTCGCCTTTGCCGGCGTAGAACCAGAAGTGATGGGTTATGGACCAGTTCCTTCAACCATTAAAGCGCTGGCAAAAGCTGGGCTAAAGATTGAAGATATTGGTGCCTTTGAAATCAACGAAGCATTTGCAGTACAGGTACTGGCATTCCTTGATCACTTTGGTATCGCAGATGATGATCCGCGAGTCAATCCATACGGTGGCGCAATCGCTGTCGGACATCCGCTTGCATCATCTGGCGTGCGTTTGATGCTCAATTTGGCGCGAACTTTTGAAGAAAAACCAGATGTTCAATACGGAATTACCACTATGTGTATTGGACTTGGAATGGGTGGCACAGTGATTTGGGAAAACCCTCACTACACAGGAGGTTCGAAGTAATGACTACCGCAATTACTTTGCCTGAAGGTGCTCCCGAAGAAGTTATTACTCATGCACTTGTGCGCGATGTTGATCTAACTCCCTTTGGGCTTGCTGGAACTCTGGCGTTGATAACTCTTGATAACGGGCTAGACCACACGCGCCCCAATACCTTTGGCCCACAATCTGTTGCAGCCCTTGATGCTGCAATCACCGATGCTGCATCACGCAAACCGGCAGCAATTGCAATCACAGGAAAACAATTCATCTTCGCCGCTGGCGCCGACCTTTCTGCGCTCTCTTTCCTAGCAAAGCGCGAGCAAGCCCTCGCAATAGGAAAACTTGGTCATGATGTTTTTCGTCGCCTTGATGAAATCGGCGTTCCAACCTTTGCATTTATCAATGGTTTAGCACTGGGTGGTGGTTTAGAAGTCGGATTGCATTGCAATTACCGCACTCTTGCCAGTACCGCATTCACAGCGCTCCCCGAAGTTTTTCTCGGACTCATTCCAGGTTGGGGCGGAGCCACAATCCTTCCAAAATTGATTGGACCAGAGCGTGCAGTACAAGTAATCATCCATAACCCACTCAATAACAACACCATGATGAAGGCAAAGGATGCGCTGGTACTTGGAGTTGTCGATGCTGTTTTTGAACCTGCTGATTTCCTTGAAAAATCTATCTCCTTCGCAGTATCTGTATTGGCCGGCAAAACCAAGATTGAACGAAAAGATTATTCAACGGATCCCGCCTGGGAATCTGCGCTCTCTTCAGGACGCGCAGCAGCGCTCAAAAAATACGGTGGTGCGGAGATTGCATCTCCTATGAAGGCGCTCGAATTAATCGCCGCCGCCCAGAAAAATAGTAAAGCTCAAGGTTTTGATGCCGAAGATATCGCGCTAGCCGATTTAACAATGTCTGATTCTTTGCGCGCATCGCTCTATGCCTTCAATTTGATTCAAAAGAAACGTAAAAAAGTAGAAGGCGCGCCCAAACCAGCACTTGCTCGCAAAGTAGCTCGAGTCGGGGTTGTTGGTGCAGGACTCATGGCATCACAGCTGGCACTTTTACTTGTTCGTAATCTCAAATGTCCAGTTGTGATGACTGATATCGATCAAGAGCGCGCCGACAAAGGTGTGGCTTGGGTACGTAACGAGCTGGCTAAGTTGGTTGAAAAGAAACGTATTAGTCCGGAATCGGCCGCCCGTCTATCGCAACTTGTCAGTGGAAGCGCTGACCAGAGCATCTTCGCTGGCTGCGATTTCGTCATTGAAGCCATCTTTGAAGAGTTATCGCTTAAGCAGGAACTCTTTAAAAAACTGGAAAAGATCGTTGGTCCTGAATGCATCTTGGCAACCAATACATCTTCGCTATCGGTAGAGCGTATGTCGGAGGGTCTAACCAACCCTGAGCGCGTGGTTGGCTTCCACTTCTTCAATCCAGTTGCCGTGATGCCACTTCTTGAGATTGCTCGCACATCAAAGACCGATGATGCAACTACTGCTACTGCCGTAAATATTGGTAAGGAACTTAAGAAGACGATGATCATCTGTAAAGATGCGCCAGGTTTTGTAGTAAACCGACTCCTTACTCGCTTTATGGGAGAAATCACTGATGCAGTCGATGAAGGCACTGATCCAGCGATTGCTGATAATGCGATGCGCTCTATTGGTTTCCCAATGTCTCCCTTCGAATTACTTGGTTTAGTGGGACCTGGTGTGGCTCTACACGTTGCTGAAACGCTTCACGAAAATCTTGGTCCGCGCTATCGCATCTCTCCTACTATGCAGGCGATGGTTAAAGCCGGTGTAAAAACTTTCTACATCAAAAACGAGGATGGAAGTTTTGGCGCCAATCCTGAAGCAATTGCACTCATCCATAAAGGAGATACGCCATCAACTGCCGAGCAGGTGCGTGCCCGCGCCTTGAGGGCTTTAGCGGAAGAAGCACGGATGATGCTGGAAGAGGGTGTTGTGGCAACCCCTGCAGAAATCGATCTCTGTATGTTGATGGGAGCAGGTTGGCCCATGCACTTGGGCGGAATCCTGCCGTATCTAGATCGCGAAGGAATTAGCGAATCGGTTTGCGGTCAGCGTTTTCATGCGCCGGGAATTGCATCTCTTCCACGGTAGAACTCCACTCGACAATATCGCGTGAAATTTTCTGGGCAGTAATTCCCAAATCTTCCAGAATTTCGCTGCGCTTAGAATGCTCAATAAATTCCAGCGGAACTCCGATGCTATGAAGGGCTACGCTCATACCTGCTTCGCGGAAAAGTTCTGAAATTGAACTTGCAATACCGGCATGACGAATTCCATCTTCTAACACGACCACACTCTTGTATCGCTGCGCCATCGCGGCCAAACTCTGAGGAAGTGGTTTTACCCAACGTGGATCAATAACAGTTACTCCAACCCCTTCGCGGTATGCCTGAGATGCTGCTTCAACTGCAATGGCAGCCATCGAGCCAACGCTTACTAAGAGAACGTCAGCGCTTTCGCCGCGGTACAAGACATCAATGCCGTCACGTCTTTCAAATGCTGGAATATCGCTTTGCACCGCACCCTTTGGGAAACGTATCAAAGAAGGAGCGTTTTCAATGTCAATTGACTCTCGTAGGGTTTCGCGCAAACGCGCTGCATCACGTGGCGCCGCCACATGCAAAGTTGGAACTATTCCCGTGAGGGCCAAATCCCAAATTCCGTGATGAGATGGGCCATCGTCGCCAGTAATTCCGGCGCGATCGAGAACGAATGTGACTCCTGCATTATGTAGCGCGACGTCTAGGAGTAGTTGATCAAAGGCGCGATTAAGAAATGTGGAATACACAGCAACAACGGGTCGCATTCCGGCAAAGGCTAGGCCTGCAGCGCTGGTAACCGCGTGCTGCTCTGCTATTCCTACATCGATGGTGCGCTCTGGAAACTCTCTTTCAAATTTATCAAGGCCGGTAGGTCCGAGCATGGCTGCGGTAATGGCCACGATATCTTGACGCGAGCGGCCCAATGAAACGAGTTCATCAGCAAAGACGCTAGTCCAGCTTATGGCTGACTTAGCAAGCGGAGTACCGGTTTCGGGATCAACCACACCAACTGCATGAAACTTCTCAGCCTCATCGGCAACTGCTGGTTTGTGGCCACGACCTTTCTCAGTAATGACATGTACGAGGACAGGTTCTCCGAACTCCCTTGCCTGTGCGAAGGCGCGTTCCATCGCAGTGATGTCATGGCCATCAATAGGTCCAACATATTTCAGACCTAAATCTTCGAACATTCCCTGCGGTGCAACAATATCTTTTAACCCCTTTTTCATTCCATGCAGGGTTTCGTAAATTGGTGTGCCGACAACTGGAGTTTTAGAGAGAACTTCCTTTCCCCAATCGAGAAAGCGCTCATATCCTTGTGTAACACGGAGTGTTGAAAGATAGGTTGCAAGTCCTCCAATAGTTGGAGAATATGAACGTTCATTATCGTTGACAACAATCATCAAGTTACGATCTTCAGAGGTTGCAATATTGTTGAGAGCCTCCCACGACATTCCACCAGTAAGCGCTCCATCACCAACAACAACTACAACATGGCGATCTGTCTGTCCGGTGAGGCTAAACCCTCTTGAGATTCCATCACCCCAAGAAAGGGCAGTCGATGCATGTGAATTTTCGATGACATCATGCTCGCTCTCGCGGCGATTGGGGTAACCCGCAATTCCTCCACGTTGGCGTAAGTGATCAAATTGATCAGCGCGCCCGGTAATAATTTTGTGGACATAGGACTGATGTCCAGTGTCAAAGAGGAGTACATCTTTTGGTGAATCAAAGGTGCGATGGAGGGCAATGGTGAGCTCCACGACACCAAGGTTTGGGCCAAGGTGACC
>JBEAMN010000021.1:0-3057 GCA_041165945.1 Actinomycetota bacterium | reverse complement strand
GGTCCATACATTGTTGAAGTTCTTCCGGAAGATACGCCGAAGGTCAAAGGTAAAGCGCCAAAACCGAGAACTGCATCGCTCTTCTCGACAATGTCGCTCGATACCGTTACTTATGAAGATGCGTTAAAACTCTTCTCACTTCCTCGCGTTGTTGGAGTCGATCCCAATACCAATGAAGAGATCACCGCACAGAATGGCCCCTATGGTCCATATCTACGTCGCGGAAAGGATTCACGACAATTGGCAAGTGAAGATCAGATTTTTACCTGCACGCTAGAAGAGGCGTTGGAACTCTATGCCCAACCTAAGCGACGCGGTCGTGGTGTGGCAAAGGGCCCAGTAAAAGATCTCGGTCCTGATCCCGTGACCGGGAAAGCGATTGTGGTCAAAGATGGCAAGTTCGGCATGTATGTCACCGATGGTGAAACTAATGCGACCTTACGCCGGGGCGACATCGTTGAGCTGTTGACATTAGAGCGCGGCATGGAATTACTTGCCGAAAAGCGCGCCCGCGCGACTCAAGACTAGGCTTTTCCTATGGAGCCAACACTTCAAGGCGATATCCGAGGTGTACTTGCGAATAAACCATTTCGCAAACTCTGGCAATCGATGGCTTTTTCAAGCTTGGGTGATTGGCTCGGACTTCTTGCCACTACCGCGTTAGCGCAACAACTTGCTGGTGGTGATTATGCAAAGGCGAACTTTGCAATTGCCGGAGTCTTTATTTTCCGATTGCTCCCATCGGTAGTTCTAGGTCCACTTGCAGGTGTGATTGCCGATCGATTCGATCGTAAACGTACGATGATTGTCTGCGATATTTTGCGCGGCGTTATCTTTGCAACGATTCCCATCGTAGGCAGTCTGCTCTGGCTATATATCGCGACCATCTTAATTGAATCACTCACCCTCTTCTGGTCGCCGGCGAAGGAGGCCTCGGTGCCAAACTTGGTGCCGCGACATCAATTAGAGAGTGCAAACCAGGTAAGTCTTCTTGCCGGTTACGGAACTGCACCGATCGCAGCCCTTCTCTTTACCTTTCTTGCAGTCTTCAACTCTGCCCTTGCTTCGGCCATCTCCTTTTTCAAGAGCAACCCTGTTGACTTAGCGCTCTATATAAATGCGCTCAGTTTCATTTATAGCGCCGTGGTGATCTTTGGCATTGATTTACCGCGAGGTTCCTCTGAGAAGTCGGGACAGCAAGTAGGAATCCTCCGTTCACTCTGGGATGGATGGAAGTTCGTTGGGAAATCTCCGAGCATTCGCGGCCTTGTCCTTGGCATGCTCGGCGCATTTGTCGCTGCGGGTGCAGTCATCGGATTGGCGCGCACCTTTGTAGGTGATTTAGGTGGTGGTGAAGCGGCCTACGGAATTCTCTTTGGCGCAGTCTTCACAGGTTTGGCGCTAGGAATTGCATTTGGGCCGAAGATATTTGCGCAATTCTCACGGAAGAGATTATTTGGCGCCTCACTTGCAATGTCGGGCATCATGCTTTCGATTCTCGCCCTCATCTCCAACCTTGTGCTAGCAATCTTGATTGTCACCATCTTGGGATTCTTCGCAGGTATCGGTTGGGTTTCTGGATTCACAATGCTTGGTCTAGAGGTGGAAGATGCTAAGCGTGGTCGTACCTTTGCCTTCGTTCAATCACTGATTCGAGTAACGCTTGTACTCGTCCTGGCAATCGCCCCAGTGATTGCTGCCGCGATTGGTGAACACTCCTATCGCTTCCGAGAGAATGTCTTGGAATATAACGGCGCATCGGTAACGCTTTTGATTGCTGGCATCATCGCCACACTTGTCGGAGTCGTCTCTTTCCGCCATATGGATGATCGAAAGGGAATTTCGATATTTAGTGATATCGCTGCGGCTATGCGCGGTGAACTCGGGGTGCGCAGCACCTTCTCTGCTACAGGATTATTTATCGTTTTCGAAGGTGGCGAGGGTGCGGGTAAATCAACACAAGTCACTAGATTGCAAGAAGCGCTTGAAGCTGCGGGCGAAAAAGTGTTGGTCACTCGTGAGCCTGGCGGAACCCCGTTAGGAAAGAAGTTGCGCGAGATCTTGTTAAGTAATGAAACGGGAAATATTGCGCCACGAAGTGAAGCGCTTTTATATGCGGCTGATCGCGCACACCATGTTGAGAGCGTTGTGAAACCAGCGCTCCTTGCTGGCACGATTGTGATTAGCGATCGCTATATGGATTCATCAATTGCCTATCAGGGCGGTGGGAGAGTTTTGGCCCCACAAGAGATTGCCCGAATCTCGCGTTGGGCTACCGATAACCTCACCCCCTCGCTCACTGTGCTTCTCGATGTCCCGGCTCAGACCGCCTTTAAGCGCTTTGCCGACCGGGATCGCCTCGAGAGTGAGCCTCTGGTCTTCCACGAGCGGGTCCGCGCCACCTTCCTCGAGTTGGCGGCCTTCTCCCCAGAGCGATATCTCGTCATTGACGCAACTGAATCCATTGAGAGAATTGCCGAACAGGTCCTAGCGAGAGTGCAGAGCCTTCTAGCCAGCCGGAGGAATTAATGGCGGTTGCCCTCTTCGATGAGATCATCGGACAAGAGCGCGCTATTGAAATTCTCACTCGCGCAGTTACATCAGGAGTGGAACGCGATGGATCACAAGCGTTGGTCCAATCGTGGTTATTTACCGGACCGCCAGGATCGGGCCGTTCACATGTAGCAATCGCATTTGCTGGCGCACTTTTATGTAATCAAGGCGGATGTGGTGCATGTCAGAGCTGCCATTTAGTAAAAAGTAGCTCCCATCCCGATTTAGAAGTGATTAAAACTGAAGGACTCTCACTAAAGATCGATGAGGTGCGCGAGATTATTGCCCGCGCATCATGGGAGCCAAGTTCAAGTCGCTTTCGGGTAGTAGTCATTGAGGATGCTGAGCGGTTGACGGAGAGCGCTGCTAACGCGCTACTCAAAGCTATTGAAGAACCAGGGGTACGGACAATCTGGTTGCTCTGCGCCCCAACTGTTGAAGATGTCTTACCGACGATTCGCTCGCGTTGTCGCCAGATTTCGCTTGTCACTCCCACTGCGGAAG
>JBEAMN010000020.1:0-4224 GCA_041165945.1 Actinomycetota bacterium | reverse complement strand
AGGGCAAGCAGGGTCGCTTCCGTCAGAACCTTCTCGGTAAGCGCGTTGATTACTCGGGTCGTTCGGTAATCGTCGTTGGTCCTCAACTCAAACTCCATCAATGTGGTCTACCAAAACAGATGGCCTTGGAGCTCTTCAAGCCATTTGTGATGAAGCGCCTTGTTGATCTCAACCACGCACAGAACATCAAATCTGCAAAGCGTATGGTTGAGCGTGCTCGTTCAGTGGTTTGGGATGTTCTTGAAGAAGTTATTGCTGAGCATCCTGTTCTACTCAACCGTGCACCAACGCTCCACCGACTTGGTATCCAAGCATTCGAACCACAACTAATCGAAGGTAAGGCAATTCAGATTCACCCACTCGTATGTACTGCATTTAACGCAGACTTCGACGGTGATCAGATGGCTGTTCACCTTCCACTATCAGCCGAGGCTCAGGCTGAAGCGCGAATCTTGATGCTTTCCAGCAACAACATTCTCTCTCCGGCCAATGGTCGACCAATCACCTCACCGACCCAGGACATGGTTTTGGGTCTTTACTTCCTTACTCAACTCCGCGAAGGCGAGAAGGGTGAGGGTCGTGCATTCTCATCGACCGCTGAAGCGATCATGGCCTTTGATCAAGGATCACTCTCACTTCAGTCGAAGATCAAGATTCGTATCGATGGAGAGATTCGGGAGACCACTCTAGGTCGAGCGCTCTTTAACGAAGCCCTTCCTGCTGATTTCCAATATGTCGAAGAGGATGTCACTAAGAAGCAGTTGGGAGCAATCGTTAACACGCTTGCTGAACGTTATCCAAAAGTTGATGTGGCAACGACTCTCGATGGCCTCAAAGCTCTTGGCTTCCACTGGGCTACTCGTGCTGGCGTAACAATCGGCATTGAGGATGTGGTGACTCCGCCGAATAAGCAGAAGATTCTTGATGGATACGAGTCTGATGCTGAGCGAGTACAAAAGCAGTATGAGCAAGGTTTGATTACTGATGATGAGCGCCGCCAGGAGCTCATTGAGATCTGGACCAAGGCAACTAATGAGGTTGCTGCTGAAATGGAGAAGAACTTCCCACGCCGCAATCCGGTCTGGATGATGGTCTTCTCGGGCGCCCGCGGAAACATGATGCAGGTCCGTCAGATCGCAGGTATGCGAGGACTTGTAGCTAATCCAAAGGGTGAAATCATTCCGCGTCCGATCAAATCGAACTTCCGTGAGGGACTATCGGTACTTGAGTACTTCATTTCCACACACGGTGCTCGAAAAGGTCTTGCCGATACTGCGCTACGTACCGCCGATTCAGGCTATCTCACTCGTCGTCTCTGCGATGTTGCACAAGATGTAATCATTCGTGAAGAAGATTGTGGAACTGATCGTGGTCTTAATCTCGAAATTGCGCGCAAGAATGAGGCGGGCGAACTTATTCGATTAAAGAATGTCGAATACTCGGTCTATTCACGTAATCTCGCGGAGGATGTAGTAGTTAATGGTGAGGTAATTGCGCAAGCAAATACCGATCTTGGTGATGAGGCAATTGAGCGCTTACTTGGTGCCGGAATCGAAACTGTCAAGGTTCGTTCTGTTCTCACTTGTGAGAGCAAAGTTGGACAATGTGCTGCCTGTTACGGGCGATCTCTTGCCGCGGGTCACCTCGTCGATGTCGGCGAAGCGGTTGGAATCATAGCTGCACAATCAATTGGTGAACCAGGAACACAGTTGACGATGCGTACCTTCCACACCGGTGGTGCTGCGCAGACTCAAGGTGATATCACTCATGGTCTACCTCGCGTCGTCGAACTCTTCGAAGCGCGTGAACCAAAAGCAAAAGCACCGATTGCTGAACACGCTGGTCGAATTCGTTTTGAGGATGATCCGAAGAATGCAGGTGGTAAGCGCATCGTCATCACTCCAGATAATGGAAATGAAGAGATTGCTTACCCAATCCCACGTAACCGCAAGCCATTAGTTAGCGATGGTGATCGCGTAGATGTTGGACAGAAGCTCATCCCAGGAACGATCGACCCGAAGGATGTGTTGCGAATTCTTGGACCTCGCGCTACTCAGGTGCACTTAGTCGAAGAGATTCAAAAGGTGTATGACACCCAAGGTGTAGCAATTCACGATAAGCACATCGAGGTCATCGTTCGCCAGATGCTTAAGCGCATCACCATCTTGGAGGCGGGGGATACCCTCTTCCTCCCAGGTGAATTGGTGGAGCGCGTTCGTTTCGAAGGCGAGAACCGTCGCGTCGTTGCTAATGGCGGAACACCTGCCAGTGGTCGCGCTGAGTTGATGGGTATCACCAAGGCATCTTTGGCCACTGAATCATGGCTGTCGGCCGCCTCCTTCCAGGAGACGACTCGAGTCCTCACCGATGCCGCCCTTGGCGAGCGCCGCGATAACCTCTTTGGCCTCAAAGAGAATGTCATCATCGGCAAGTTGATCCCTGCCGGAACTGGCCTCTCGCGCTACCGAAATGTCCGAGTCGAGGCCACTGAAGAGGCAAAAGCCGCTGTTTACGCCAATTATGAGGAGTACGACTTCACCCCATTTGAGAGCCAAGGCTCGGGTGAGGCTGTTCGCCTCGATGATTTCGAGGTACCCCGCTACTAGTTAGAGGTAGTACCAGATCTGGCAGATTAAGCCGTTTTGACCGGGCGAGAGTGATTCCGTTACTCTCGCCCTCTGCCTTTTGTAAGCCAGGCGCCGAAAACTCACGCGAGAAGCTCGTGTGCAGGGTTCTGAAAGCTCGTTCGACACGCCCGACCTCGTGGGTCGGAAGAATGAGTGCGCTGCGGTAACCAGAGAGCACTACATATATATAGAAGGAGTCACAGGTATGCCAACGATTGAACAGTTGGTTCGCAAAGGTCGCTCAGATAAGAGCGCGAAGACGAGCACGCCTGCGTTGAAGGGTTCACCTCAACGTCGCGGTGTCTGTACTCGCGTCTACACAACAACTCCGAAGAAGCCAAACTCTGCGCTTCGCAAGGTTGCTCGTGTTCGTCTGACCAGTGGCATGGAAGTTACTGCATACATTCCAGGTGAAGGCCACAACCTCCAAGAGCACTCAATCGTTCTCGTTCGTGGTGGACGTGTAAAGGATCTGCCCGGTGTTCGCTACAAGATCATCCGCGGATCACTTGATACCCAAGGAGTAAAGAATCGAAAGCAAGCTCGTAGCCGTTACGGTGCAAAGAGGGAGAAGAAGTAATGCCACGTAAAGGTCCTGCCGCCAAAAGCCCAGTTATCGCCGACCCGGTCTATAACTCTCCTGTTGTTACTGCATTGATTAACAAGGTGCTTCTTCATGGCAAGCGTTCAACTGCAGAGCAAATCGTGTACTCAGCCCTTGAAGGATGTCGTGAGAAAACTCAAGGCGATCCACTCATCACATTGAAGCGAGCGCTCGATAACGTTAAACCAACTCTTGAAGTTCGTAGCCGTCGCGTTGGTGGCGCTACCTATCAAATTCCTGTCGAAGTAAAGGCCGCTCGTGCTACTGCGCTTGCACTTCGTTGGCTAGTCGGTTACTCCCGTCTACGTCGCGAGAAGTCAATGGCAGAGCGCTTAACGAATGAATTAATTGATGCAAGCAATGGTCTTGGCGCAGCTGTAAAGAAGCGCGAAGACACGCACAAGATGGCAGAAGCAAACAAGGCGTTTGCTCACTACCGCTGGTAATAGGGAGATATAAAAAGTGGCTGTTGATTCAGTAATTGACCTCGCCAAGGTCCGGAACATCGGGATCATGGCTCATATCGACGCGGGTAAAACCACGACAACTGAGCGAATCCTTTTCTACACCGGCGTCAACTACAAGATTGGTGAAGTCCACGAAGGCGCTGCCACGATGGACTGGATGGAGCAAGAGCAAGAGCGCGGTATCACCATCACCTCTGCTGCCACCACCTGTTTCTGGAACGACCACCTTATTAACATCATCGATACCCCTGGCCACGTAGATTTCACCGTTGAAGTTGAGCGTTCACTTCGCGTACTCGATGGCGCCGTTGCCGTATTCGATGGCGTTGCTGGCGTTGAGCCGCAATCTGAGACTGTTTGGCGTCAAGCTGATAAGTACAAAGTCCCGCGAATCTGTTTCGTAAACAAACTTGATCGCACTGGTGCGAATTTTGATATGTGCGTTGGCATGATCAAGTCACGCCTCAACGCAACCCCACTCGTTCTCCAACTTCCTATTGGCGCCGAAGCAGATTTCCAAGGCGTA
>JBEAMN010000019.1:0-5900 GCA_041165945.1 Actinomycetota bacterium | reverse complement strand
AGTCGCCGGTTCCATCACCATCACAGCGCTCACTCGCACCGCTTTTATCTTCATTCCCATTGCCATCATCGCCAATCTCATCGGCCCACTTGGCCTTAAGGGCGGGACCGTTTATCTCCTCGGTGTTGGTTGCGGCATCGCTTATAACTTCTACTTCAAATTCTCGCCGCTCTCACCCCTGCCCTATGCAATTGCATGTGCAGCGCTTCCCGCATCGGTCTTTTACGGGCTCGCGCGCACACCGCCGTTCTGGATTCTCGCCACCGGCTCGTTCTTAGGTGTGGCATTTCATTTTTTGAACGTCTTAAAGGATCTATCGCAAGATCAAGAGAGTGCGATCGGGGGATTGCCCCAACGGATGGGAAAACGTAAATCGCTTGGTGCAGTTATTACCTTACTTATCTTGGCCATCGCTAGCGCAATATTCTTGACCTGACATCACTTAAACTAGATTCATGGAAGGTTCCCTCGCACTAGTTGGCTCAGGCGAGTACCTGCCCGCGATGACCGCGTTTGAGAAATCCTTGCTCGATGATGGAATTAAGAACGGCAAAGCGGCTCACTACATCCAAATCCCGACTGCTGCAGGGCGTGAGAGCGATGACCGATTGGCTTATTGGAAGGAACTTGGCCAACGCCAAGCCGACGCCATGGGAGTCAAGGCAACTTTCTTACCTATATATAGGCGCGATGATGCGTTCAACCAAGAGCACATCGATGCCATTGCCAATAGCGCCCTTATGTATATGTCAGGCGGAGATCCTCACTATCTCGCTGAAGTCTTGATCGATACGCCGGTCTGGTCTGCCATGCTCGCAAATTGGCAGACAGGCGCATCACTTGCAGGATGTAGCGCAGGTGCGATGGTGTTAAGCGCGCAGATTCCTAACTTTCGATTCCGCAATAGAGAACCCTCCTTGGGGTTGAACCTGCTTCCAGAAATCCGCGTGATTCCCCACTTCAATAAGTTTTTCAAATGGATCCCAGAGAGCGCAGCGAAGTTACTACTCCATGCTCCAAACGATGCGATTTTGATCGGCGTCGATGAGTTAACGGCAATCGTAAAGCGCTCAGGTAACACGCATTGGGTCGTTGTGGGAGAAGCAAAGGTGCACGTTCTCAAAGGACTACCGGATCAACAATTAAAAGAAGGGCAAGAGATAACCCTTGCCCTTCCGTAACCTTGCGAGAGATTAGCCTTTCTTCTTGTATCCAGCAGGGCACTTCGGTGCGACCGCTGAGACCTTCTTCGTCGTGGCGCCCTTGACGCAGGTAATCGTCTTCTTCGCACTACTTGATGCAGGGGTCACTGCAGGTACCGGTGCCTTCACTAGACCAAGAACCTTGTCGGGGAAGTTCGGCAGCGGCGCGGGTAGCTTCACCGTGAGAATCTGCGTTGCCACCGGTCCAGCAACAGCAAGTCCTGATGTCTTGTCGTAGGTGAAATTGAAATCGTTATCGTTGATGAAGGTGAGAGTTCGATCATCGAGCACCGCCACACCCTCGATCTTATTGGGCATCGAAGGAATAGCGAGAGAGTCGAAGATAATTCTCTTCTCCATCTGCGTGATTAACTCTGCGACACCCTCGGGCTTCTGTACGGGCCAGGTCTCCAAACTTGGTGAAGTGGTATCAAGGCCCCACTTGCTATTGAGGATGTTCGCGCTCTCCTTAATTTTGATGGTTGAGAGTAAGAACGAGAGATCGGTCCGCTCTTGCACCAGGAGAGTCTCTTTATCGAGTGCGACTAGCGCGGAGAGTTTCAAGTCTGATGCTTTAGTCGAACGAGGATCTACCATGTTTGGCGCTTCGAAAGGGAAGATGAACTCACCGGTGAACTTTTTGGTCGCGATATCAAAACGTAAGATGCGTGTCATCTGGCTTGCATCACCTTCGGTCTTGGTCGGGTTGAGTAGCGGGCTCTGTAATCCGATGAAGAGCGTTGACTCATCGGGAGTCATTGCCAGCGCTTCAAATCCACGATTGGCTTTTCGTTTGAGATAGATCTTCGGAATGGTCTTGTTCACGAGATAACTTGTCGGTGCGCCAGCCCACCCTTCGGGGACCCAGCGCTCGAGGAGTACTCCCTTGGAGTCGATGAGCGCAAGACTTGGCGCATATTCATCAACAATCCAGAAATTTCCATTTGCGGTTCGCACCAGTCCTTCAACATCGAGTCCGTTGAGGTTGTAGAGCGAGTTCGCTGTTACACCCTTAAGGTCGGAAGGGATCGCGTCGTATCCCAGGAGGTTAGGAAGTCCGGTGACTCCCTGACCTGCTGCGGTCTTGATTGCGATGGTCTCGAGAACGTTGACCTTTGCACCATCGACCTTGATAGACATGATCAAGGGCGAGAAGGAGGGAACCATAAAACCGGTGGCTCCACCTCCGGTGGGCAGAGTGGTATCAACATTGGGTCCACGATCGGTGACGACCCAGTACTCGCCCGTTTTCGCACCTGGGGTGCGGAACATATCTGATCCCATGCCGCCCAGTTGTACGCCGAAGTCATCAGCGACTGAACCTGCGAGCGCTTTGTTCGATGCTTCCTTGAGCGCAATTGCGTCAAATTTCGCAGTATTGATTAACTCCGGCTGAGGGGCCGGACCAGCAGCGATAGCTCCAGAGGCTATTGCTGAGGATAGAAGTATTAGTGCAGTTCCTATACCAAGGACTTTCTTCATATGTATTTTCTCCCATTGTGGTCGATTTCTTGGCAAGGTAGCCAGTTCTCATGAACAGCCCTGAGTAGAGACATGACAGTCGGGTAAACAGAGTATGAAGTGTGTTAACGAGCCAAAATGCGCTCTACCCCTTATCGTGGTGGAAGGACGGGCAGATGCCCTTTTAACAACCGCACTACCAAGGAGTGGTTATGGACGAAAAGGATTTATTAAACCTTTGGAATAAGAAGCGCTCACAAATCATCATGGCGCAAATCGCACCTTCATTAGTGTTGATTGCAATCCTAGTTCTTGCAGCGCAAGGGACTTTTGGTTCAGCATCGGATGCAGCTAAGTATCTTGCTATAGCAGTGGCCGCAACAACGGGATTCCTCGCACTTATCTCTCAATATGCCGCTATCCGAGAGGCGCAGGCTCTCGTGCAGGATCTTGCCAAGGTATCCAAGCCTTCGGCGCTTGCAAAGAAGATTGCCTCATCGCAACAGCTACTTTCGCTCACCGCGGTAGCGATGGTCGGATTCGGCCTGGGTATCTTCGCCTTGGTTACCTGGAGCATTCTCGGATAATCATGGAAGTTGGCTTTGTAATCTTTGGACTCTTTACCTTGCTCGTCCTGTACGCAATCTTTCGTTACGAGCAACCAAACAAATCCCGCGGCAAGTTAACTGGTCGCGGGGGCGACTTCCAGGACGAGTGAATTAGCGATGCGAATCAGAGTCGCGATAGGTGCGATGCTCTCTAGCCTTCTTCCTCTCTCTATGGCCCAGCATGCATCGGCGAAAACTCTCAACGACGTGGAACATATCCACAACGTGAAGGCCTTTGGTAAAAAGGTGCTTTTAGGAACTCACCACGGGCTCTATCAATATTTTTCACCAACCGATGTACGGATGATCGGTAATCAGATGATTGATGTCATGGGGCTTGCTGTCAATGGAACCTCACTATTTGCAAGCGGTCATCCCGCACCAGGAAGTAATGCGAAAAATCCTCTCGGATTAATCAGATCTGATGACGGCGGGAAAACGTGGCAGAGCATCTCACTTAGTGGTGAAGTGGATTTTCATGCGTTAGAGACTCGGGGCAAAATCTTTTATGGCCTTAACGCGGGTAATGGAAAGTTATTACATTCGCAAGATGGTGGAAAGAATTGGAAAGATCTTGGTGGGATGAAATACGAGGATTTTGCGATAGCAAATCCGAAAACTAATCAGATCTATCTCACACGGGATGGGAAGTTATTTCGCGGGAACGATGGGCTTAACAGAGTCTCCGAAATCAAAGGCATTGCCGGAGTGCGGGCAGTGGAGGTTCGTGGATCGGAGTTATTCGTAGCAGCAGGGAAGTCGCTCATGCTGAGCACATCATCGGGTAGGAGTTGGGAAAAACGTGCCACTTTTACCAGCGAAATCGCAGACTTTAGCGTGTCGAGCAATCTTGTCGTAGTCGTGGCAGGAAATCAGATCTTTACATCAACCGATGGTGGTAAAAGTTTTCGCTAGACATTGATATCCCGCAATACCCAAAGTACGATGATTCAAATTACTCGTTAACATTTCGAAGCGGGAGCACCCTTATGGATAACAAATTAACCAGACTTGCACGGGCGTATTGGACCGCCGAAGAGAGTCGAGATATCAACGCCATTCTCGCGTTCTTCTCAAAAGATGCGCGGTGGACGGGTCCTGATGGAGTTGTGCTAGTCGGGCACGATCAAATCCGAACCTTCTATGAGAATAGCGCTGCCGCGTACCCTGGTCTTTCGGTCGAGGTCATGCGTTCTTACGGAGATAAGCATGAAGGGTCGGTCGAATGGAGCGCGAAGTTAACCGCACCTGATGGGCGCGTTCTCAATCTCAGTGGTGTGAACATCATGAAACGGAAGAAAGATAAATTCACCGAACTCACCGCATATTTCAATTTAGGCGCTTTCTAAAAATAGGGAGAAGGTTGTGATGGGCAGCAAGAGAACTGCGATAGTTACTGGTGGAGCATCGGGGATAGGTGCTGCCTGTGTGCGACGATTCCTCAAAGAAGGTCTCTGCGTTGTCGCGCTCGATCTAAATGAAGAGTTACTGCACACAATGGCAGGGCGCATCAACAACCCTAATCTTTATCTTGTCGCGGGAGATGTTTGTGATCCCCAGGTGCGAGGCAGAGCAATCGAGTCAGCAGTCACTAAAACAGGAAGCTTGGATGTTCTGGTGAATAATGCCGCGGTCTTTCTCCTTTCGGGAATCGATGCAACTCGCGAACAGTGGCAGAAAACATTTGAGGTCAATCTCCTTGCTGGAGCAAATTTGGTTACTGAGTCATTGAGTCACTTGCGGAAAAGTCCACATCCAGCAGTGGTGAATGTGGCGAGCATTTCCTCGCATCGCGCGCAAACTGGACGATGGACCTATAACGCGATGAAAGGTGCGCTCCTTGAATTGACCAAATGCCAGGCGCTGGATCTCTCGCCTGATCGAGTACGCGTGAACTCAGTGAGTCCGGGATGGATCTGGACTGAGACATTGGACCAAGCTGCAGAAGGTGACCGCAAGAAATGGGAACCTATTTGGGGGCGGTACTCGATGATGAGCCGATGCGGCGAGCCCGATGAAGTGGCTGCAGCAATCACCTGGTTAGCAAGCACTGAGGCTAGTTTTGTCACGGGCGCAGACTTAGCAGTAGATGGTGGCTACTTGGCGTTGAGTCCAGAGGCAACAGACACCCTTGATTTGCAGCGTGGATGAATTAGAAAGAGGATTTGCGCATAAAACCCGGTGATTAAGAGTTAACGGAAGTTGGGTCTAACCCACTACTAATCACGCACACTACCGCATGTAATAAGCTTAGTACGCGCTCATTTATCAAATTAGGCATACAAATGACTATACGCGTTACTTCCCGGTTTCTACTTTGTCACGCCTTGTAAGAACAATTTCTCATATCGAAATTCAAGGGCTTCTAGATTTAACTTATTTGCCTGATGACTAAGATCCGTTATCAGAAGTTTCATCCGTTGCGCACTTGGCCCATCCTTCTTAGTCTCAACTTGCAAAGTCGAAGGATTGATGGCCCAAAGACCAGAATCCAAGGCTCGATGAGCGTTTGCCGATAGCAACATCCCGTTTTCACTACTTTCAGTTCCACCGCTTGCCACCGGAATAATGTGGGCCGCATCCAGCATCTCCGTCACATTGATCTCAGTCACTAAACAGGAACCTTGAA
>JBEAMN010000018.1:0-11929 GCA_041165945.1 Actinomycetota bacterium | reverse complement strand
AAAATATCCCAAGACTCTAAGCCGTGACCTTGAATTAGCTGAAAGTGTTGGAGCAGATTATCTCTGGACACCTTCGGTCCACGAGATCTACCCGGAAGGATTAGCGAACGTTCCTCTTATCTCTGCGGGGCCACTTGGAGATCTTTATGAGGGTGCATCTCGTCCACAACATTTCTCAGGGGTGCTCACAGTAATTAAACGTCTTTTTACGATTACCAAACCGCAATGTGCAATCTTTGGTGAAAAGGATTTCCAACAACTCTTCCTGATTCGAAAATTTGCTCAAGAAAAATTTCCCAACATTGAAATTATCACGGGTCAAACAGTGAGAGATGAAAATGGAATTGCGCTCTCTTCACGTAATTCGCGCTTGAGTCCAGAGGAGATGAAGATTGCACGAGTCTTGCCACGCACACGAGAACGTGCGCTCGGCGCCGAGACGATCCAGAAGTTGCGCGAAATTCTGCGGAGCGAATTGTCCACGGAGCCTGGCTTCGCCCTTGATTATGCAGAGGTAGTCAACCCTTTAACTTTGCTCCCAGTTTCCGATGATTTCCAAGGAGCAGTTCAAGTCTTGCTCGCAGGGTGGATAGGATCGGTCCGGCTGATCGATAACTTCGCTTTTACAGTTAAGGAGCAGAGATGAAACTACTTGCTCCTAAACCTGGCTGGACAATCACCTCAGATGTCATCATCGTGGGGTCCGGTATCGCAGGATTGACCACCGCCCTACAGATTCGCGCATATGGATATTCAGTCCTTTTAGTGACTAAAGCCCGGGTCGATGAGGGATCTACGAAATGGGCCCAAGGCGGAATCGCCGCCGCACTCGGACCGGGAGATTCTCCAGCAGCGCACGAAGCCGATACATTGAAAGCAGGCGCAGGTCTCTGCGATAAAAAAGCTGTCCATGCGTTGGTTACCGAAGGTCCGGAGGCAGTTGCACGCTTAATTGCCCGTGGCGCTGTTTTCGATCGCGCTGCAACAGGAGAGATTGCGCTTACTCGTGAGGGTGGCCATCTTAAGAATCGAATCCTTCATGCAGGTGGAGATGCCACTGGTGCCGAAATTTCGCGCGCACTTCTCGCTGCCGTAACCGAGGATCCAGGTATTGAAGTAGTCGAACATGCACTAGTACTCGATGCATTGAAAAGTAAGTCGGGGCGAGTCTGTGGAGTGACGTTACACGTAATCGGTGAAGGTTCTCGCGACGGAGTAGGTCGGGCTCTTGCTAAAGCGGTAATTCTTGGCACCGGGGGGCTCGGTCAAGTTTTTGCGCAAACTACCAACCCATCTGTCTCTACCGGGGATGGAGTGGCTTTAGCGCTTCGCGCTGGTGCTGAGATAGCTGATGTGGAGTTCATCCAATTCCATCCAACAGTTCTCTATTTAGGTGCAAAGAGTTCAGGGCAACAACCGTTGATCAGTGAAGCTGTTCGTGGTGAAGGCGCAATTTTACTTAACGCTGCTGGTGAGCAATTCATGAAAGGAATTCATCCGCTGGCTGATCTTGCACCTCGGGATGTCGTTGCCAAGGCAATTATGAGTCAGATGTTGAGTACGGGTGCAGAACATGTGTGGCTCGATGTAAGTAAAGTTCCCAACTTTTCCGAGCGGTTTCCTAATATTTATCAATCATGTATCGCGCATGGAATTAATCCTGAAACAGATCGGATTCCAGTTGCGCCGGCAGCGCACTATGCATCAGGTGGAGTTCGCGTTGATTTAGCTGGTCGATCATCAGTCCCTGGCCTTTATGCTTGTGGCGAGACTGCATGCACCGGAGTTCATGGGGCCAATCGCCTTGCCTCTAACTCGCTTCTTGAAGGGTTGGTCTTCGCTGCGCGAATTGCTGATGATATTCATCGCACCTTACGTAAGTTAGAGCGCGAAGAACCAGTTGCGCACTTGGAATCCGAACCGGAACTTCTCATAGATCCACAGATGCGCACCAATATTTCGAGCGCTATGAGTTTGGGGGCAGGAGTAATTCGCACGAAGGAATCGCTACAGAACACTGCACTTACATTAGAAAAGATTCGCACCCGGAGTAGCAGCAATCCCTGCGTAGAAGCTTGGGAGGCAACCAATCTTTACACCTTGGCAGAGGTGATTGTCGCCTCTGCCCTCATTCGCGAAGAGACGCGTGGATCGCATTGGCGAGAGGATTTTCCTAGTGAGTCCCCATCATGGGTGAAACGAATTATTGAGAGCATGTCTAGTGAGGGCCAGCTCTCCCAACGTTATGAGGAGGTTGATCATGATTGATCGACAGTTATTGATTGAGCGAATCGATGGCGCAATCGCTGAAGATTTTGTAGGGAACCTTGATGTGACGACGGCACCAACCATCTCCTCGACTCAACGTTGTGTTGGTGAATTCCGCACTAGGAAGAGTGGAGTAGTCGCAGGAATAGATATTGCCATCGTCGTATTAGACCGCGTGTGCAAAGGTGGTTTTGAGATTCTTTCGCGAGTCTCAGATGGAAATAGCGTTGGCAAGGATGTCACTGTATTGAAGGTTGCTGCATTTACTCGCGAATTGTTGGTCGCAGAGCGAACAGCGCTAAATTTTCTCTCCCGCCTCTCAGGAATCTCTACTGCAACACATATTTGGGTCGAAGCAGTCTCGGGAACTAAGGCCAAGATTAGAGATACTCGGAAGACCACACCAGGATGGCGAGACTTAGAGAAATATGCAGTTTTGAAAGGTGGCGGCGTAAATCATCGGCTCAATCTCGCTGAGAGCGCCCTAATCAAAGATAACCACATCGCAGCCGTTGGTGGAATTACCTCGGCGGTCAAAGCAATTAAAGATCAATATCCGAACGTTTTGATTGAAGTGGAGATTGATCGTCTTGATCAATTAGAAGAGGCAATCGTAGCAGGTGCCGATGAAGTTCTTCTCGATAACATGACACCAGCTCTTTGCCAGCATGCAGTTGACATCAATCAGGGACGGGTGAAGCTTGAAGCATCCGGTGGAATTACTTTAGAGACGGTTCGTCAATATGCTCAAACAGGAGTGGATTTTATCGCCGTTGGCGCTATCACTCACTCTGCGCCAATTCTCGATATTGGATTAGATATAAGTGAGGTCAACTGATGTTACTAACCATCGATGTGGGAAACACAAATACTGTCCTTGGCATCTTTGATAATGATGAGATTTTGCAATCATGGCGAGTGAAGACAGATACTCGTGACACTGCCGATGAGTTATGGATCAAATATCGCTCGCTGGTAGAAGATTATGAGATAGATGGCATCTCACTCTGCTCCACTGTGCCAGCAGTATTAAGAGAATTACGAACGATGCTCTCGCGCCACTATGCAAAAATTCCATCAACTATCTTGGAACCAGGTATCAAGACTGGCGTACCACTGCTAGTCGATAATCCAAAAGAAATTGGCTCTGATCGAATTGCAAACACTCTGGCAGCACATACGCTTTTTGGTAATGGTGGCGCAGTGATCGTGGTGGACTTTGGTACCTCTACAAATCTCGATGTGGTCTCTGTGAAAGGCGAGTTCTTAGGTGGCGCGCTCGCTCCGGGAATCGAGATCTCCGTTGATGCGCTTGCATCTCGCGCTGCCCAACTTCGCAAAGTGGAATTAATTAAGCCTCGTACACCGATAGGCAAGAACACAGTCGAGGCTTTGCAATCGGGAACTATCTACGGTTTCGCAGGACAAGTAGATGGGCTAGTCCGTCGTATTAGCGATGAATTAGCGGAGATGAGCAATGGGCAAATCACTGTTGTAGCCACTGGCGGACTTGCCAGCCTTGTCATCGGTGAGTGCGAAACCATCGACTTCCATGAGCCAGATCTCACCCTGATTGGTTTACGACTTGTCCACGAGCGGAACCATTAAGCCGGTACCCTCTACTCATGACCGACGCCCCTGACGCTCCAGAGGTTGATGATCTCCCAGAGCAGATGCAGGTTCGGCGCCAGAAGCGAGATTCCCTAATAGAAAGTGGGATTGAGCCATACCCAGTTGGGGTTGCTCGTACCAGCTCGCTTCAGGCAATTCGCGAGCGATTCGGTCATCTTGAAATAGATGTGAAGAGTGGTGTCGTTGAGAGCGTAACCGGGCGAGTGATCTTCAAGCGCGATACCGGAAAATTAGCCTTTGCCACGTTACGCGAGGGTGATGGAACTGAACTGCAAGCGATGTTCTCACTCGACCAGGTGGGTGCGGAAATTCTTGATCAATGGAAATCTTTTGTCGATCTCGGTGATCTTGTCAGCGTGACTGGAGAGATCATTACATCGAAGCGAGGAGAACTTTCGGTACTTGCCACAAGTTGGCAGATGGCGGCAAAGGCCCTCCGTCCATTGCCAGTAGAACATAAACCGCTCTCAGAAGAGACGAGAGTTCGACAACGTTATGTCGATTTGATTGTTCGCCCCGAAGCGCGCACCATTGCGCGTCTTCGACCAGCGGTGATGACATCACTTCGCAATTCGTTTGCAGCGCGTGAATTCATCGAAGTTGAGACGCCTATGTTGCAAGTCCTTCACGGCGGTGCTGCTGCCCGTCCCTTCAAAACTCACATCAACGCTTATGACATGGAGCTCTTCTTGAGAAT
Source organism: Actinomycetota bacterium (assembly GCA_041165945.1). Taxonomy (GTDB): domain Bacteria; phylum Actinomycetota; class Actinomycetes; order Nanopelagicales; family Nanopelagicaceae; genus IMCC26077. Next base: position 7,332 of record JBEAMN010000018.1, on the reverse strand, counting down.
TGCACCAGAGTTGTATTTGAAACGTTGTTTAGTTGGTGGAATCGAGCGCGTCTTTGAGATTAATCGCAACTTTAGAAATGAAGGTGCAGATTCCAGCCACTCTCCAGAGTTTGCAATGATCGAGTCGTATCAGGCTTATGGTGATTGGCGAGATGGCATGGAGTTGACCCGTGGTTTGGTCCAAGAGGCTGCCCGCGCAATCTCAGGCTCAACAACCGTCAAACATTTCGATGGACGCGAGAGCGATCTTGGTGGGCAGTGGGATGAAGTCTCCCTCTTCGAATCGGTCTCCCAAGCGCTCGGTGAAGAGATTTCTGCGAGCACTACATTTGAGAAACTTGTTGAATTAGCGAAGAAAGTTGGCTTAAGTGTTGATCCCAAGTGGATTCATGGGAAATTAATTGAAGAGCTTTTTGAACATCTAGTTATCAAGACTTTCACTAAACCAACATTTGTCATGGGCTATCCCGTCGATACCTCACCACTAGTCCGTAGCCACCGGGAGATTCCAGGTGTGGTCGAAAAGTGGGATTTATATGTCGATGGCTTTGAATTAGCGACTGGATACTCAGAGTTGGTCGATCCCGTTGTGCAACGAGAGCGATTGGTCGCGCAAGCACAACTTGGGGCTAAGGGCGACCTCGAGGCGATGGTCCTTGATGAAGATTTCTTACGAGCGTTGGAAGTTGGAATGCCCCCAACGGCTGGCATGGGAATGGGCGTTGATCGTTTACTTATGGCGCTGACCGGCCTTGGGATTCGCGAGACGATTCTCTTTCCACTCGTAAAGCCTGAGTGATGAAACCATGAATCCGATAATTCGTCCTGCAAAAACCTCTGACATCAAACGTATCCGAGAGATGATTGATGAGTATGCGTTACAACGTAGGTTGCTCTCAAAAGAGACGGTCACACTCTATGAAGATGTTCAAGAATTTACCGTTGCTGAATTAAATGGAGAGGTAGTGGGGTGCGGTGCGCTTCATATTCTCTGGGAGGACCTTGCTGAGGTGCGCACGATGGCAGTTCAGGAGGGGCTGAGAAAGCAAGGAATCGGCCACATGATTCTTGATCGAATAATCACGCGCGCAATCGAGATTGGTGTGAAGCGGTTATTTTGTCTCACCTTTGAAACTGATTTCTTTGCTAAGCATGGCTTTACACCTATCGAAGGAACACCAGTAGCTCCTGACGTCTATCAAGAACTCTTACGTTCTTATGATGAAGGTATCGCTGAGTTCCTCGATCTTGAATCGGTTAAACCCAACACACTTGGTAATACGCGCATGCTGAAAGTTCTCTAACCGCCCTTGATTAGCCAGACACTCTTTCTCCATGGTGGCAATGAATTCCACTCTGATTCGGCAGAGTTCGATCAACACTTTATTAATGCAATCGGTCAGGCTCGCGTAGGAATATTTCCTGGCGCTAGTACAAGCGTTCGTGATCAAGTAGCGACCGTTGCATTCGCCTCAGGATATTTTGCACTTTATGGAATCGAATTAATCGAAGTAGTTCCAGAAGAATTTAAGAGCGTTGATGCGCTCATTCTTCCTGGCGGTTCACCTCTCAAACTTCTCACCGAACTCGCGCCGCATAAGAGGGAGTTGTTTGCCCTCTTTGAACGTGGTGTGATCTACGGTGCGAGCGCAGGAGCGATGGTGCTCGGCTCTGGATTTACCCTTGGCGGCGCGTGGAGCCCAGGGCTCGCGCTGGGGGAGTTTGAAGCCTTAGTGCACTTCCAGGGGCGCTTTCCGGAGCGAGCTGGACTTCTCTATGGGCTCCCTGAGGGGCAGGGTCTAGCAGTAGCGAAATCAGGGGAGATTCTCGCCAAATCTAGTGGCGTTGCCATTCGGGCATAAGGAGCCCCGTTCGGGCGTTATATCGAGATGTAGGAGCCCGGCCTCGCCAATAGGCTTGGGTAGGTTGTGACCGGAGCAGTAGATAAAAAACTAGATGGAACAGTAGATAGAAGGAGCATCATGTTTGAGCGTTTTACCGATCGGGCCCGCCGCGTTGTCGTCTTGGCGCAAGAGGAAGCTCGCATGCTCAACCACAATTACATCGGCACTGAGCACATCCTGCTCGGCCTAATCCATGAGGGTGAGGGCGTTGCTGCTAAGGCGATGGAATCCCTCGGTATCTCGCTTGAGGCGGTGCGCGCTCAGGTCGAAGAGATCATTGGTCAAGGGCAGCAAGCGCCAAGTGGACATATCCCATTTACGCCACGGGCCAAAAAAGTTCTTGAACTCTCGCTCCGTGAGGCGCTCCAACTTGGACATAACTACATCGGAACCGAACATATTCTTCTTGGCCTTATCCGCGAGGGTGAAGGCGTTGCTGCGCAAGTGCTTGTAAAGCTCGGCGCTGATCTCAATCGAGTTCGCCAACAAGTCATCCAATTGCTCTCTGGCTATCAAGGTAAAGAGGCAGTGGCTAGTGGTCCGGCCGAGGGAACTCAATCGACCTCGCTCGTTCTCGATCAATTCGGACGTAATCTCACTGCAGCAGCGCGTGAAGGAAAACTTGATCCGGTAATTGGACGAGAGCGCGAAATTGAACGTGTGATGCAGGTCCTCTCACGACGAACTAAAAATAATCCAGTTCTCATTGGTGAACCTGGCGTTGGTAAGACTGCTGTTGTCGAAGGTTTAGCACAAGCAATCGTGAAGAACCACGTTCCAGAGACGCTGAAAGATAAGCAGCTCTACTCTCTTGATTTGGGCGCACTCGTTGCAGGTAGCCGTTATCGCGGAGACTTCGAAGAGCGCTTGAAGAAGGTTCTTAAAGAGATTCGTACTCGTGGAGACATCATCCTCTTCATCGATGAGATTCATACTCTCGTTGGCGCTGGTGCTGCCGAAGGGGCAATCGATGCAGCAAGCATCTTGAAGCCGATGCTCGCCCGAGGTGAACTCCAAACTATTGGCGCAACTACTCTTGATGAATATCGGAAGCATCTTGAGAAAGACGCCGCTTTGGAACGTCGTTTCCAGCCAATCCAGGTCTCTGAGCCGACAGTTGCTCAGACAATCGAGATTCTTAAAGGACTTCGCGATCGCTACGAAACTCACCACCATGTCTCGATCTCCGATGGTGCGCTCGCCGCTGCAGCAAACCTTGCAGATCGCTATATCTCTGATCGTTTCTTGCCGGATAAGGCGATTGATTTGATTGATGAGGCGGGATCAAGGCTCCGCATTCGTCGGATGACTGCCCCACCAGATCTTCGTGAATTCGATGATCGAATCGCCAATGTCCGTCGCGAGAAGGAGTCGGCAATCGATGGCCAAGATTTCGAGAAGGCCGCTGCGCTCCGCGACAAAGAGAAGACTTTGATTCTGGAAAAAGTCGAGCGTGAGAAGACATGGAAAGCCGGTGACCTCGATCAGGTCTCAGTTGTCGATGAAGAGCTCATCGCCGAAGTACTCGCATTCTCCACTGGAATTCCAGTTGTGAAGTTGACTGAAGAAGAGACGGCACGCCTCATCAAGATGGAAGATGAACTACATAAGCGAGTCATCGGCCAAGAGCAAGCAATCAAGGCGCTCTCGCAAGCGATTCGTCGCTCGCGCGCTGGACTTAAAGATCCGAAGCGACCAGGTGGTTCATTTATCTTCGCTGGACCTTCTGGCGTGGGCAAGACTGAGCTATCGCGCACGCTCGCACAATTCCTCTTTGGTGATGAGAGCGCGCTAATCCAACTTGATATGAGTGAGTATGCAGAGCGCCATACCGTTTCGCGCCTCTTCGGCTCACCTCCCGGATATGTCGGTTACGACGAGGGTGGGCAGCTCACCGAGAAGGTGCGCCGACGCCCATTCTCAGTGGTGCTTTTCGATGAAATCGAAAAGGCACATCCCGATATCTTCAATTCGCTTCTCCAAGTACTTGAAGATGGACGCCTCACTGATGCACAGGGTCGCGTTGTGGACTTCAAGAACACTGTCATCATCATGACTACCAACTTGGGAACCCGTGATGCCTCGAAGCCAGTGAACCTAGGCTTTGCAAATAGTGGTGATGCGCTCTCATCGTATGACCGGATGCGTGCAAAAGTGACTGATGAATTGAAGTCACACTTCCGCCCTGAATTCCTTAATCGTATCGATGACATCATCGTCTTCCACCAGTTGACGCAGAGCGAGATTATCCAAATCGTCGATTTGATGATCACTGGTGTCGATTCGCGCATGAAGGATAAGGACATGGGAATCGAACTCACCCCGGCAGCTAAGCAATTGCTTGCCACTAAGGGATACGACGCGGCAATGGGCGCTCGTCCACTTCGACGGACTATTCAACGAGAGATTGAAGATGTGCTCTCTGAGAAGATTCTCTTCGGTGAGGTTGGCGCTGGTGAATTGATTCTGATTGACGCGGAAGGTGAAGGCTCAGATGCGAAATTCACCTTCAAATCAACGGCAATTTCATCTACTCCCGATACGCCAGAGGATCTGCAAGAAGCGCCGACTAGCTAACGGGCCAAAGCAATGTTGCTGCCTCGCTTTTCGATGAGTCCATCATCAAGGAGCGAGGCAATTGCTTTCTCATACTGCGACTGATTGCCCCAGAGTTTCGCTAACTCCTGCATCTTCACTTCAGTTGCCTCACGGAGGGCATTCATGATGACTCCCCGACATTGACGATCGCTTCCCTGCCATTGCGCACTTGTTCGCTTCTCGACCTCACTTTGTGGATAGCCCAGTGCGCGCCAGGTGCAGATATCAGCGAGCGGGCACTGAGAACAGAGTGGTGTCCTAGCCTTACAGATGAGTGCTCCTAGCTCCATCGTTGCAGCGGCCCACCTACCATCATCGCCAACTGGAATCAGTTTTCTTGCTAACTCGCGTTCGGAGTTATTGGGCGCACTTGTTGGGGCAGCAATTCCAGACCAACATCGTGCATAAAGCCTTCGAATGTTGATATCGAGAACGACCTCAGATTCCTTAAATGCAAATGCCCGAATAGCAGCAGCTGTGTATTCACCTATTCCAGGTAGCGCACGTAATTCATTTAGAGATGCAGGGACTTCACCGGCATATTCGGCAACAATCACTTGAGCACATTGGTGTAATCGTTTTGCTCTTCTTGGGTAGCCCAATCGACCCCACTCCCGTAGCGCATCGCTCAGCGAAGCAGCAGCGAGATCTGCCGGCGTGGGCCAGAGCTCCATCCAGCGCTGCCATTGTGGCAAAACCCGTTGCACTGGAGTTTGTTGCAGCATAAATTCACTAACGAGAACTCCCCATGCAGAGGTGTTCCGCCACGGGAGAGCTCGCTTATTCTCCTGATACCAAGCAAGAACCTGCTCCATCGAGATTACTTCTTAGCGTTAGGGAGAAGTTTGACCTTTTCCAGCGCTTGATCGAGGCGATGAACCTCGACGATATCCATTCCTGGGACTTTGACTTCACTTCCTGCAGGAAGAATCGCCTTTTTGAAGCCGAGTCGAAATGCCTCTTGAGCACGTTGCTGCAAACCATTAACCCGGCGAATCTCGCCTGCCAAACCAACTTCACCAATAGCTATGAGATCCGAGGGAAGGGCAAGGTTGACCGCTGCGGATGCAACAGCAAGTGCAAGTGCAAGATCTACTGATGGTTCGACTAGTTTCATGCCGCCAACTGTTGCGACATAAATATCGCGCCCTGCAAGATTGACTCCACTTCGCAATTCAAGAACGGCAAGGGTCATCGCACATCGGGCTGAATCAAGACCACTTGTGACCCGCCTAGCATTTCCATAATCGCGATCTTTCTCGGCGCCCACCAACGCTTGAATTTCAGCGACTAACGCGCGCCTACCCTCTAGAGCGACAGTGAGACAGGTCCCTGGGACTGGTTGCGCATGGCGAGTAGTGAATAGGCCAGTGGGATCAGCGACGCCAGTGATGCCGCCATCATGAAGATCAAAGCAACCCACTTCATCGGTGGCACCAAAACGATTCTTCACAGCGCGAATCAGACGTAACCGCGAATGGCGATCACCTTCGAAGTTGAGCACGACATCGACGAGATGTTCGAGTAGACGAGGCCCAGCAATCGAACCATCTTTGGTGACATGGCCAACGAGGATTACCGTGATGCCGCGCTCTTTTGCAATCCGAATTGCAGTGTTAGCGACTTCTCGAACCTGAGTCATGCTCCCTGGTGCGCTATCAAGGGCGCTACTTGCAATCGTTTGAATCGAATCAATGATCAATAGATCAGGCTTGACTCGATCTACATGAGAAATTAAAGCGCTCAAATCAGTCTCGGCAGCCAACCAGAGAGATGGGTCAATCGCTTTCAAACGTTCGGCGCGTAAGCGAACTTGTGCCGCAGACTCTTCACCGGTGAGATAGAGGCTCGTTAATCCATTCCGTGCGCTCTCGGCAGCGACGGTGAGTAAGAGCGTAGATTTTCCGACGCCAGGTTCACCTGCAAGCAGAAGCACGCCTCCAGGAACCAATCCGCCACCTAATGTCCGATCAAGTTCAGCGACGCCACTAGAGCGCGATTGTGCGGCGGCAAGACTGATCTCACCAATAGGAGTTGCTGGGGCTGCGACCACTCCCGGCACCAAAGAAATTTTTCGTGGCGTCAACGCACCGCTCTCTTCAACGCTGCCCCACGCCTGACATTCACCGCATCTGCCGACCCACTTGGTTGTGCTCCATCCACACTCGGAGCAGCGAAATGGATCGCGCGCAGGTGCCTTTGCCATAGCGCCCAGCCTAGGGCGAAGTGGTGACTGCTGCCTACTTGTGCCTACTTGTACCTACTTGTACCAACTAGAGCCGACTATCATCCCATTCATGGTCCGGAAAGTTGCTGCAGAATTTATTGGGAGCGCGCTCCTGCTCATGGCAATAGTTGGTTCAGGAATCATGGCGCGGAGCCTGACAGGCGATAGTGGGCTGCAACTTCTCATCAATGCAGTATCAACAGTTCTCGCACTCTTCCTCTTGATTTCGTTGATTGCTCCGATCAGCGGTGCACATTTCAATCCAGTGGTGACGCTTTATAGTCGCGCTCAGGGTACGAGCACTAATCAAGAGTTGCTGATGTACGTTGTTGCACAACTTCTTGGTGGCGCAGTTGGCGTAATCCTCGCAAACCTTATGTTTAGCAAGGCTGCGATTGATTTAGCAAGCACTTCGCGGAGTGGCGTTGGTCAATTCATAGGTGAGGTCGTAGCAACCGTTGGATTACTTGCAATCATTGCGATGAACTCCGAGCGAGCAGCGCTCCTAGTACCTGCCTGGATAGGCAGCGCATTTTTCTTCACCTCTTCGACATCTTTTGCTAACCCTGCTGTCACTGTTAGTCGAACGCTCTCCGATACTTT
>JBEAMN010000017.1:0-4640 GCA_041165945.1 Actinomycetota bacterium | reverse complement strand
TCGAGCCGGGCTCAAAACCAATTGGTGGCGCCATACATGCTAACCATGCAGCGAGTATCAATGCAGTTAAGGGAGTTGCCTGATTCCGTTCGCTATGCCAGAGGCTAGATTCTGTGATGCGGGGTGGAAGTTTTATAGAGCCATCCGAACCGATCCGAGCAGTGGTATCGGATAGCACCGTATTGGACCAGCGCGAGAATAAATCAGTGATGTACTCATCTAAGTCAATGGCCTTAGGCATCTGAAATGTCGGAGCCATCTCTCTCTTCATGAACTTTCGCACCGCCTCCTCTATAAATGGAGTGCAGCGGGCTTCGGGGACGCTAGGTTTGCCAGAGAGCGCACCTACATACGCAAGCAGTGAATGTGAACCGTTAAGCAGTCGCAATTTCATCGTCTCGAATTTTTCAACCTCTTCGCTGAAAATTGCTCCAGATGAATCCCAGGCTGGACGGCCGGCAATGAAATTGTCCTCAAGTACCCACATGGAGAACTTCTCAGCAGGAACAGGAATCTCATCACGTACGCCTAAGCGCTCGCTCACAAGTATTCGATGGCGTTCTTCGGTGCTGGGCACGATTCGATCTACCATCGAGTTGGGGAAGGAGGTGCGCTCTTCGAGATACTCCAGAAGAAGAGTTGTCTTGTCGGGAACTAACTTCTGGGCAAACTCGCAAAGTACTCGCTTGGTCGTTGAACCGTTTGAAGTCAAGTTATCGCAACTAAGTATTGTCACTGGAGCCCGATGCGATTGCGCCCGTGCAATGAGTGCGTGGGCAAGTAAACCAATAACTGATTCTGGCTGATGAAGATTATTGATGTCATGAATGATTTCCGAGCGAGAAGTATCCAATCCTCCAGTTTGGGTGGAGTAGCAGTACCCAGATTCCGTGATAGTTAGCGAGATGATGCGAGTTCGCTTATCGATTAACTGAGCAAAGACCTCGTCAATGGCTTCAGGCCCACCGGATGCACCGCTGTGAATGCCAGGAATCACTATTTTTGTCGAGTCTGGATGGATATCGACAACGGAGTAACAGAAATCTTGCTCTCTCAATTCTCGCGCATTTCGATCACTTCTCATTGAGTACGCGTAGATACCCCACGCTCCGCCGCTAGCGGCCACTGCCTCTGCGGTATAGACAGCAAGGTGAGCGCGATGAAAATTGCCCAGACCAATATGGACGATGCCACGCTCAGGAGGAGTCGTGAGAAGCAGATGCTTTGGTGGCGCGGTGGTTCGATCAAGACGAATTATTTTCTCCACCATTCTGTCATTCTTTCATATCGACTACTTCAGGTATACCCTTCTGAAGGTGGCACGGGATGTGAGTAGGAATTCACCGCAAATAAGTGAAACCTTTACCGCCTATGCAATCAGTGGTCGTGAGAAAGCATCGCTAATTTCCCTTCCACTCCGAGATCCTCATGGTGATGAGATACGAGTAAAAGTCGCATACGTGGGAATTTGCGGCTCTGATCTCCATTACTATTTTGATGGAGCAAATGGAAGTTTCGTCATTAGAGAACCATTAATTCCTGGACACGAAGTCTCGGGCACGATTGATGTGGATCCACGTGGAGAACTTAAGAGTGGAACTCCTGTAGCAATTCACCCCGCAGAAACTGGAGAGGTAACTAAAGGATTGGAAGGTCGTCCGCATTTGTGGCATAGCGTGCGCTACTTTGGAAGCGCCGCAACTTCACCTCATACACAAGGTGCGCTTGCGCAGTACATTTATGTAAAGCGAAATATGGTGCGACCACTCCCAGAAGGGATCTCACTAAAGCTTGGTGCACTCGCTGAACCTTTGGCTGTAGCGCTCCATGGTGTAAATCTTGCTGGAGCATTGGAAGGGAAGAGGGTATTGATTTCGGGTGCTGGTCCAATTGGTTTGCTCGCAATCGTCGCTGCACGTTCTGTGGGTGCGGCGCGCATCACTGCAACCGATGTCTTTGACGAACCCTTGGTGCGAGCAAAAAATGTTGGTGCGGATGAGATTCTCAATGTAAAAAAGAGTTCGCTCCCAGCTGATAGTTTTGATGTTGTTCTTGAGTGCAGTGGGAATGTTCATGCAGTTTCTGATGCGATATCAGCAGCAGCTCGTGGTGGAACCATCGTTCAAATCGGGATGATTAGTGGAAATAGTGAAGGCGTCGCTCTAGGTCGCATCGTAAGTAAAGAGTTACGATTTCTTTGATCCTTTAGATTCAATGATGAGATGAATCCCGCTCTTACACTTTTAGAGAAATATCCGGAACTGGAGAATTGCATCAGCCATGAATTCGCGCTGATTGATGTGCAGCAAGGGTTTGAGGTGGCAAGAAGCGCACAACTCTCAGGCAAAGTGCTGATTTCATGTTAAGGAGAGATAAAGTTTTTCTTTGAGGTTGCCGAGAGCGAGGCGCTTACGGGCAAATCAGTCATCCCTACCGGTCGAAGTTTGGTATCGGCGCTGGAAGGGCCCCACCACCCCCGGTAGGCAAATGGTCATTTTGGTCATTTTAGCGGGGAGGGTGATTTCCTGAAGAATTACGGATTCATTGACTTTACCTAGTAAATCGGTACTTTTTGCTACAAGCCATCACTTTTTAACTCGTGGCTAAAGAGAAAGGGTCCTTCTTGAAAATCAACAAGAAAATGATTGCTTTGGTTGCTGCGCTCGGGCTACTACTTGGTGGCACAAGCGCCCTCAGCGCCTCAGCACAAACAAAGAAGCCAGCGAAGAAGACTGCTACGAAGAAGCCTGCCGCAAAGGCCTCTCCTGCAGCTCCAGCGAAGACTTCTCAGCAGATCGCAATGGAGAAAGAAATCGCCGCGCTTAAGGCTTCCGGAAAGCCATTTACCTACTGGATTGGTCTGATCTTCTCTGACATCGCAAACAGCGCAGCCGCTGGGCAGATCCTTGCTTGGGGCAAGTCAAAGGGAATCAAAGTTGAACCAGTGTTGGTTAATCAGAATAACTTGACCGCCAACGTCACTGCCGCTGTTGCTGCAGGCACGATGCCAGATGCGCTCGACATTAGCTCAGGTCTTATGTTGCAACTTGGTTCCAAGAACCTTCTGAACGTGCAGCCTCTCGTTAATGAGTTAGGTCGCGTTTATGGTGGTTGGAACGCTGCAGCTGCAAACTTCGATAAGGCTGGCTACGAGGGTAAAGGATTAGGAGTTCCATTTGGTATCTCCGGTAACTTGATCAATCGACGCCTTGATCTTCTCAAGGATGCAGGTGCAAAGACCACAGCTCCTAAGACGTGGGAAGAGTTGATGGAGGCTGCAACTAAGGCAATGAAGGTGGGCGGTGCCGGCTTCGCTCTCGGAAATGTTGGCGATGCTGAATCAGTATTCCGTGCACAATTTGTTGGTTATGGTGGCCGATACGCAGATGATGCAGGCAAGAAGTGCACCATCGATTCCAAGGCAACTCGTGACTTCCTTGCATTTGTGAAGAAGTGGTACGACAAGGGTGCATACCCAACTAGCGCTGTTACTACTGATGGTGGATGGGATAACAACCTCTATCTTGGCGGCAAGACTGTGTTCATTGCTAACCCAGGGTCGGTCTACGTAACGCTTCTCAACGGATCGGCAGCATGGCCAAAGAATCCAACTCTCCAGAAGAACACCGGATTCTCTGCTCTTCCTGGCGGCCCAGTCACCCGCGTTGCTCCATCGGATGCGTGGCTCCGCGGTATCTCCGCAACGACTAAGTATCCAGAGCTTGCAAAGGATCTCATTCGTCACTTGATGAAGCCTGAGAACATCGATATCTACTACGAGTGGGCTATTTATGGTCCAACACTCAAGGCTTACAACAAGTTCGAATATTGGGATGAGAATGTCGATCCAGTGCACGGCGGTCTCTATGACCTTGCTGTCAATGGAACCTCAAGCTCATTCCCAGATGTGAACAATGCGGCATACGCAAAGTTCGGATCTGAGTTCCAGCTCTCAAAGATGGTCCAACGCCACCTCCTCGATGGAGATAGCGCTGATAAGACCATTGCTGAAGCACAAGCAGCGTGTCAGAAGATTTACGACGCAAGCTGATTGCTCTAAAAGTTTTCATCTTTGATGAGAACTAAGCAGAACTTGGGTGGGGGCGACAATGTTGCTCCCACCCAATTACTAAGAAATTACAGTGACTGGAGAGTAAATGTCAGTGACGAGCATGGAGAAAACCACCAAGGTTAAGCGAGTGAAGAAGTCTCGTCGCCGAGGGGGCATTTTCGATCCAACAAGCATTCTGGGTTACTGCATGATGCTGCCTGCGATGGCAGTTCTCTTAATGTTCTTTGCATATCCATTAGGTTTTGAAATCTGGTCAAGTTTGACAAATATGACTCTGGGAAATGACGCGAAATTTATTGGACTTGAGAATTACCGCTACCTATTCTCCGACCCCGAGTTTATTACCGCCGCTAAGAACAGCTTTATCTATGTGACGATAGTGCAGCTAGGAAAATTTGTTCTGGGGCTTGGTATCGCGATACTCCTTCACCAAAAGTTAGTAGCGCGTGGTTTCTGGCGTGCAGTCGTTCTTGTGCCCTATGCGATTCAAGTTTTCGTAGCATTCTTTATATGGTAATTGATCTATTATGAAGTTATTTGATGTATGAATATTTTTTTTTCGGTATTA
>JBEAMN010000016.1:0-3203 GCA_041165945.1 Actinomycetota bacterium | reverse complement strand
TTCCTTCAAAGGAAATGAGATTGCATTTCAGGACTTCTTAGATCAGAGCGCAACTAATGCATTTATCGTCCTGCGTAACGGTGTCATTAGTTACGAGTGGTACAAAAAAGGATTTGATGAGAAATTCCTCTTTCCTTCCTATTCGGTCTCCAAAACATTAACCTCCATCATGATTGGGCAACTTATTGAGGATGGAAAGATAAAAGAGAGTGACAAGTTCGTTGATTTCTTCCCAGAGTTCAAGAACGGGAGCTCTTTCGATGAGGTAACAATCAACCAGCTTCTCGATATGCGCTCTGGCGTGGGAGTCTCCGATAATTACCCATCCGGGCCTAGTGGTTGGGGCGTAGCAATCGCGCAAATGTATGCATCGACTGATTTGCATTGGTTCCTAGGCAATAACCGCAAGATGGCATTTGAACCCGGTTCGGACGCTGAATATCGAAGTGTGGACACGATGTTGTTAGGAATGATAATCAAGAAAGTGACTGGAGAGCGAGTGGCAGATTACTTCGCTCGAGAGATCTGGCAACCCATCGGCGCTCAATATGGCGCTACGTGGAATGTCGATCGGCTCGATGGCCAAGAGAAAGCCTTCTGTTGTTTCAATGCCGCCGCTCGAGATTATGCATTGATTGGTCAGTTGATTCTTGATAATGGAGTTACATCGGGAACTCAAATCATCCCATCGCTCTGGAATAACAGATTAGCCACTCCAGTTGTGACTCTAGATCGGAATTGGGGCTACGGTGCGCAGATATGGCACCCCTATCCAAATACGCTGATGCTATTGGGCTTACATGGACAACATGTTCTGGTGGTTCCAGAGAGTAAAACTGTTATCGTTAAATTGAGTGATGATTTAGATAGCGAAAATGAAGGTCCGGTCACCAAAGTTCTCTATGACCTCGCGTTACGGAGATAGTTGCTTGCTAAAGCAGGGTTAGATCATCGCGATGGACAAGTTCGCGCTCATATTCGGCGCCAAAGGTCGCTGCGAGCTCCTTCGTGCTTTTGCCAAGTAATTGTGGAATCTCATCGCTATCAAATGCCACCAAACCGCGAGCAATTACTTTTTGCGAATTGTCTAATAAATCCACAACATCTCCAGCAGCAAAATCACCGGTTACCGAAGTGACACCTGCTGGCAACAACGATGTTCCGCGTTCTAAAATCGCCTTTGCTGCGCCCGGATCGAGCGTGAGTGAACCTTTAGGCATCGATGCATGAGCAATCCAGAGCGCCCGTGAAGGTGCGCGATGGGAGCCAGCATGGAAAATCGTGCCCACTTCCTCGCCATCTACTGCACCTTGAACATTGGCTAAAGAGGTGAGTACCACTGCAATCCCAGCGCTCGTAGCAATTCGAGCGGCCTCAACTTTCGTTGCCATGCCCCCACTGCCAACTCCAGAATTTCCAGCGCCACCAAACTCTGCGCTATTGAGCGCAGCGAAATCGGAGACTTCAGGAATTCGCTTAGCATCTGGAGATGATGGCGGCGCGTCGTAGAGCGCATCAATATCAGAGAGCAACACCAGAAGATCTGCCTGCACTAAGTGGGAGACCAATGCCGCCAAGCGATCGTTATCACCGAAGCGAATCTCCGAAGTTCCAACCGTGTCATTCTCGTTGATTACTGGAACAACTCCGAGCGCAAGTAGGCGATCGAGCGTTCGTTGCGCATTTCGGTAATGGCTACGACGAACGATATCTTCGCTAGTGAGCAAGACCTGAGATGCAGTAATCGAATGGCGCGCAAATGATTCGGTGTAGCGGTGCATCAATAACCCTTGACCTACCGATGCTGCTGCTTGTTGAAGCTCAAGTTCTTTAGGGCGAGATTTCAAACCCAACGGTGCTAGCCCTGCTGCAATCGCTCCTGAAGTGACGACTAATACATCAAGACCGCGCGCTTTCGCACTCGCGACTGCATCAACTAATCGATCTACTGCTGCGCTATCAAGACCAGACCCTGCAGCGCCTGTAAGCGAGGAAGAACCTACTTTGACGACGATTCGCTTCGCACGGCTCACTTCACTGCGCATCGTCCTCACTCCAATCATCCTCTGAGGCGCTATTTTTATGTAAACCTAACTGCACAGTCTCTACTCGGACATCGTGTCCGCGACGAGTATGGAAATGTTCAACGCCGGCTTCGATTGTGGGCTCCCACTCAAAGCGGGTGGCATCTTCACCATCGCCAATCATCACTTCACATCCAGGCTCAGCGCCAAGTTTGAAGAGCTCCTTCTCCACACCAAGTCGCGCTAGGCGATCTGCCAGATATCCAACCGCTTCCTCATTACTGAAATTAGTCTGGCGAACCCAACGCTCTGGCTTCTCGCCAGTAACAACAAAGCGACCATTCTTCTCTTTGCGTACGGCAAAACCGAGGTCATCGACAGCCTTTGGACGTAAGACAATTCGGGGCGCTTCGACGCTCTCCTCAGGTTTGCGATTGATGAGCGCCGCCATTGCATACAGTAATTCGGTAATCCCTTCTCGAGTAGCCGCTGAGATCGGATAGACCTCGAGACCTCGAGCTCGCAGATTCTCGCTCACCATCTCAGCCATGGCGCGTCCATCAGGTAAATCAATCTTGTTCAACGCAACGATTCGCGGACGATCATTTAGCCCCCCATAGGCTTCAAGTTCCCGTTCGATGACTTCAAAATCATGAATGGGATCTCGATCGCTTTCGAGCGTGCCGCAATCAAGAACATGTACTAGCGCTGAGCAGCGCTCAACGTGGCGTAAGAATTCAAGGCCAAGTCCTTTTCCTTCACTCGCTCCTGGAATCAATCCGGGAACATCGGCAACAGTAAAACGATGCTCACCAATGTCGACCACGCCAAGATTTGGGACCAATGTAGTAAATGGATACTCGGCGATCTTTGGTCGCGCTGCTGAGATTGCCGCAATTAACGAAGACTTACCGGCAGATGGGTAACCCACCAAGGCGATATCTGCAACGCTCTTGAGCTCAAGGGTTAATTCAATCTTTTCACCAGGTTCGCCCAATAGGGCAAAACCCGGTGCGCGACGCCTGGACGATGCCAGCGCTGCATTTCCCAATCCCCCAGCGCCACCGCGAGCAACAACAAAGCGAGTACCCACTCCGAGTAGGTCGGCGATGATATTTCCATGTGAATCACGGAGAACAGTTCCTTCCGGAACCGGCAGCGTTAGATCTTCTCCTTGTG
>JBEAMN010000015.1:0-4274 GCA_041165945.1 Actinomycetota bacterium | reverse complement strand
TGGATGATGAGAAACCGTGGATGATCGGAATTCAACATCCCAAGCGCGCGGGTCGAATTGCGGCGGTTATTCCGTTACGCGATGGCGCTGTAGCAAGCAGTGGAGTTTCAAGTGGTGAGAGCGCAACCGGCGCATTGGCTACTTCAGTTTATGGACCTGATGGCGGGCTCGCTGATGCGCTCGCGACCGCTCTGATGGTTGCCGGTCGCGATGGCGCCCCCTGGTTTCTCAAACCAGAGCTCGCTGAGTATGGCTGCTGGGTCGTCAATCGTCATGAGGAAAGTACCTGGTCAGTACGGTGGCCAGAGCGCTCCTGAGTTATCGCGAATCACTTGCAATTCGCACTCTCGCTTTTTGGCTATTACCCTTGGAACCATGTTCGCGAAAATAGAGGTGTCGTTAATCAAGCGACGTACGATCGATTACGGTCGCGCTACCTCTTCGCGCTGTCTTTCTTAACCCCAAACAATCTTTATCGATTGTCGCGTTGCCCGCGTTAGTGGCCCCGTCCCAAAACTAATTTTAGGAGAGAGATATGTCTAAGCAGATTGATGTACGTGGCGCACGATTTGGCGCGCTACTC
This sequence comes from Actinomycetota bacterium, assembly GCA_041165945.1. Lineage (GTDB taxonomy): Bacteria > Actinomycetota > Actinomycetes > Nanopelagicales > Nanopelagicaceae > IMCC26077. The sequence goes on along the minus strand of JBEAMN010000015.1, from coordinate 3,691 downwards.
ACTACTTTTGTGTTGGCGCTAACGCTTGCGACTGAATCGTGGATTCTTGCCTTATGGCAAACTGCGGTATTCGCGATTGGTGCAGGTTTTGGTCCAGCACGAACCCCTTACGCATCGATCTTTCGCGCAGTTGTAAAACCGCGACTAAAGTCATCGCCCACTTTTGAGGATGAGCGTCCCCCACGATTTGCTCAAGCAGTTGGTTTCCTCTTTGGTGCGGCGGCCCTTGCTGGTGCAGCAAGCGGCGTCTCTCTCCTATTCACACTTGCGATTGCATTCGCACTTGCAGCAGCGTTCCTTAATGCAGCTTTCAACTTCTGCCTTGGCTGCAAGGTCTATCTCGTGTTTGCTCGCGTATTTAAGGGTAGCCACGAAGCGGTAGCGAAGACTCCCGCTAGCGTGCAGTAGAAGCAAGAATTTCGCTCTAGTCTTATCCCATGAGAGAAGAGCTCCGAGAGCGAGGACTGCGCCTTACCCCCCAGCGTGAGTTGGTTCTCACCGCTGTCCGTGCTCTTGGCCATGCCACTCCCGAAGAGATTGCTGAGTACATTCACCGAACTCATCCCAGCATCAATCTTTCAACGGTCTATCGAAATCTAGAGACTCTGGAAAATGTTGGGCTGGTATTGCATAGCCACCTCGGACATGGCGGCGCGACCTATCACGCGGCAGAGGAGTTAAACCATCTCCACCTAGTCTGCGGTAAGTGTGGAAGCATCGGTGAAGCGCCGATTGAAACTGCCGCGACCTTCGTTAATGCACTCGCCGATGACTACGGATTTAAGACGGATGTCACCCACTTTGCGGTCTATGGGAAATGCATTAACTGCTCCGACGGATCATGAGCGCAGTATTAGTTGAAGGCGGCCCAGATAATGGTGCTATCTGGCACTTTGGTGAACCGGTAAAAGAGCAGCGCGCGCTAGAGGCAGGGAAGGCATTTGCAGATTTAAGTCATCTTCCCGCGATAGCAATTAGAGGCGCGGATCGACTCACTTGGATCCATTCGCTCTGCACTCAAGATGTCGAGCATTTGCAACCGGGGGATTGGAAGAGTGGATACATCCTGGATCCACAAGGACACGTTGAATTTCCCTTATTGATGGTTGATGATGGTGATTCGCTCTACCTCTTCACTGAGATTGCATCCGCCGAACCCTTAATCAACTTTTTAAATTCCATGAAGTTCATGTTGCGGGTAGAGGTTAAGGATGCCTCTTCACAGGTAGCTCTCTTCCGCGCACCAGGCGCCACAGATGAAATAGGCGGACCTTACGCGCTAGTTTCGCGCTTAGAAATCAAGAGTATGACTGCGAATTTTGCGTTAACCGCTATGCAAGTAGGCACTTGGGCCTTGGATGCGATCCGCGTTGCAGCAGGTCGTCCACGTTTTGGATTCGAAAGTGATTCCAAAACAATCCCTAACGAATTAGGGGTACTCAACATCGCAGTCCATATGAATAAGGGGTGCTATCGCGGGCAGGAGACTGTGGCCAAAGTGTTCAACCTAGGAAAGCCACCACGTCGCCTCACTCTGCTTCATCTAGATGGTTCTGGCGTGGATCTGCCCGCCTCTGGAAGTCCAATCACTCTTGATGGGAAGAATATTGGCGTACTCGGCACCGTTGCGCGCCATCACGATCTTGGTCCCATCGCCCTCGCACTCATCAAGCGTTCAGTTCCTATGGATGCAACGGTCACTGCAGGAACCGTGCTTGCAACACAAGAAGAGATAGTCGCGCCCTAGATGGCCCGCCAAATCACTATCTACTCACGCAAAGGCTGCCATCTCTGTGAAGTTGCTCGAGAAAAGATTGATGAGCTACAACCAGAATTTGGATATCACGTTGAGGAAATATTCATTGACGGAAATCACGATTTAGTCGAAAAATATGGGGAGCAGGTACCTGTGATTCATATTGATGGCAGGCCACACGATTTCTTTCGCGTAAATGAAGAGCGATTTCGAGCGGAACTTACTTAAAGTTCAACATCTCCAATAAGAATGTCATCAGCATCAACGATTCGATATGAATAACCCTGTTCAGTGAGGAAACGTTGTCGATTTTGGGCAAAGTCTTGGTCTACAGTGTCACGGGCGACCAAAGTGTAGAAACGCGCCGTTCGACCATCTGCCTTAGGGCGCAAGATTCGCCCCAAGCGTTGCGCCTCCTCTTGGCGGGAACCAAACGCTCCAGAGACTTGAATGGCTATCGTCGCCTCTGGAAGATCAATCGAAAAATTCGCGACTTTTGAGACTACTAATGCGTTGATTTCACCCTCACGAAAGCCTTGGAAGAGCTCTTCGCGTTCTTTTATCGGTGTATCACCAGTGATTACGGGGATTCCCATCTCCGTGGACAAGGTATCGAGTTGATCAAGATATTGCCCAATTACAAGAATCTGCTCGCCTTTATGTTTCTCAACGAGCAATTTTGCGATTGCACCTTTAGTACGCGTGGTTGCACAGGTTCGATACTTATGTTCGGGCTCTGCTGTTGCATAAAGCAACCGCTCGGCATCGGTGAGGTTTACGCGCACCTCAACGCATTCTGCAGGAGCGATATATCCCTGCGCTTCAATCTCCTTCCAAGGCACGTCGTACCTCTTCGGCCCAATGAGCGAAAAGACTTCACCTTCAAGTCCATCTTCGCGCACCAGTGTTGCGGTGAGTCCAAGTCTCCGCCGAGATTGTATATCTGCGGTAAATCGGAAGATTGGAGCTGGAAGTAAGTGCACTTCATCATAAATGATTAAGCCCCAGTCATGTTGATCTACTAAATCCAGATGAGCATAAACGCCACCGCGTTTGGTGGTGAGAACTTGATAGGTTGCAATTGTAACCGCGCGAATCTCTTTTTTGGAGCCGGAATACTCACCAATCTGATCCTCTGTAAGCGATGTGCGTTTGAGCAATTCACTTCGCCATTGTCGAGCAGCCACCGTATTGGTTACCAATATCAATGTTGTTGCTTGCGCAAGTGACATTGCCGCTGCGCCCACCAGAGTCTTACCTGCACCGCATGGGAGTACGACGACTCCCGAACCACCATGCCAGAAACCTTCAGCAGCAAGACGTTGGTAGGGGCGAAGTTTCCAATCGCTCTCGTGTAGTTCGATTGGGTGCGCCTGACCATCAACATAACCGGCCATATCCTCCGCGGGCCAACCCAACTTGAGGAGCGATTGTTTGAGTCGACCACGTTCACTTGGAAAGACTTGGATAGTTTCGCTATCGATGCGCTTTCCGAGCATGGGTTGAACTTTCTTCGCTCGAATCACCTCTTCAAGCACCGCCGAATCAGTGGTAGAGAGAATCAAGCCATGAACCGGATGTGTTTCAAGGCGAAGTCTGCCGTAGCGCGCCATTGTCTCTGCAATATCGATGAGAATTGCGTGAGGGACTGCGTAGCGTGAGTAGCGCAACAAAACATCGATGACGCTCTCTGCATCAAGGCCTGCAGCGCGGGCATTCCAGAGTCCAAGTGAGGTGAGGCGATAGGTATGAATGTGTTCGGGTGAACGCTCTAATTCTGCAAATGCAGCAATTGCGCGTCGGCAATCATCAGCGGCTCCATGGTCGATCTCGAGTAAGAGCGTCTTATCGCTTTGGACAATGAGTGGGCCATCAGCCATTGGGGTTATTCACTAGATCCTTAATGAGAGCGTGGAGGAATTCAATCTGGGTAGA
>JBEAMN010000014.1:0-3143 GCA_041165945.1 Actinomycetota bacterium | reverse complement strand
GTTCGCGAAGAGAAGGTAAGTGCTAGTGATGCACATTTCGCAGCACGCGCTAGTCAAGGCCATATTGGAAGAGCGCGATTTTTGGTCCGTGAACCTGCCTCGCGCGCTCGCCGCGATGAAGTCATCACGATGGCATTAGAGCTTCATGACGTTGCAGGCGCGATGGCCGGTGCAGCGCGATTGATGGAAATTGCTGCGGAAGAGGCTGAGAGCGAGGCGAGTGAACGAGATGAGGTTGAACGAGAACAGTTATCTAACGCGCTAGGTGTAGGTGCAACCGGAAAGGCGCCGGCAGGTTCTAGTAAGGCTTTGAAAGATTTGGAGAAGGAGCAGAAATCGCGAATCACGCGCGCTACTCGTGATTCAATCGATCGTGCGCTCCTTGATATCTCCACGGCATACCGTGATCTATTAACCATTCAGATGGGTATTGCTGGTGAACGAGAATTGATAAATGAGCATCTTCGCGTGCAGATTGAGAAACGAGCAGGTGCATGTAGCGCGGATGATGTGATGAAACGTTGGGAAGAGGTTATGGCGGCGCGACGTACCTTGAAATTTAACGTCGCTCCATTGTTGACCTTGGAAGCGCTCCTGTTAAAGGTCCGTTTTTAAGATGTTCTTGACTAAGCGGCGCGTAGTTGTGTTGGCCATTATGGCGATGGGTGCATCTGTCGCGGTATTTCTCACCACTTCACAGAGCAATGGGTGGAGTTACTCTGACTATCAAAAGCAACGGATTACCTGGCTTTCCTGTGGTGGTCCATTTCTTTGTACCGATGTAACGGTGCCGGTGGACTACTCCAATCCAGGTGGAGAGCGAATGCAATTGTCGCTGGTGAAGTATCCAGCGACAGATTCGAAGAAGCGGCTAGGTGCGCTTCTGGTAAATCCTGGAGGGCCAGGTGCTTCAGGGGTGCAATATGGGTATGCGGCGGAGTACATCGTTAGCAAAGAGGTGCTCGAAGCTTATGACCTGATTGGTTTTGATCCGCGAGGAGTTGGCGGGAGTTCTGCCGAGCGATGTTTGACTAATAGTGAAACTGATCGATTAATCGAGGCGAATGGGCCGCCAGTAGATGGTTTAGATATGGCTACATTAGAAGCATCATCGAAGATGCTCGCTACCAGATGTCAAGAGAAACTAGGGAGCAGATTGAAGTTTCTTGGTTCTGTTGAAGTTGTTCGCGATATGGATCTGATGCGCGCGGTGCTTGGCGAAGAAAAATTAAATTTTCTTGGTAAGAGTTATGGAACCTACCTCGGTTTAGTTTATGCAAGTATGTTTCCCAGGAATGTGGGTCGTTTTGTCCTCGACGGCGTTGTCGATCCCAAGCTAAGCGCTAATGAGTTAAATAAAGCCCAAGCAATTGGTTTTGAAATCGCGCTCGATGCATTCTTGGAAGATTGTTTACCGAAGAAGAGTTGCTTCTTTCAGGGAACTCTCGAGCAGGCTCGCGCTGAAGTGACAAAACTCCAAGAGAAAGTGGGAAAGAAAGCGCTTAATGGAAAAGATGATCGTCTTGCGACAAGTTCAATCTTCGTATTAGCAATGATTGCCTCTTTATATGACTCTGAAACAGGATGGTCAGCGCTAAATAAAGCGTTGAAGGATATTTATCAAGGAGAGGGAGCGCGATTATTTGATCTAGTCAATGATTATGTAGTCCGTGATGCCAAGGGACGTTACCCGTCAAATGAGAATGAGATTGCCTATATTGTTAATTGCATCGATCGCACTGATGACGCCAGCCCAGAGCGTTTAGCCTCGGATGCGCGTAAGTTTTCAGGTTTCGCGCCACACTTTGGGCCGTACATCGCATGGTCAACTCTGCCCTGCCACTACTGGCCTTACGAGCCAGTTCGTCCGCCAGTGGAATTAAATGGCGCTGGAGCGGCAGAGTTCATTGTGATTGGCACCACCCGCGACCCTGCGACCCCATATGCCTGGGCTACTGAGGTGACGGCAAAGTTCGAGTCAGCATTCTTGATTACCGCCGATGGCGATGGCCACACTGGCCATGGACGCGGTTCTGCATGCGTGGATAGCGCCGTAGATACCTATTTACTCTCAGGCGAGCTGCCCGCACGTCCCCTGAGGTGTGCGCTGTAGGGCTGGTCAAGAGCACCCCTTCGGATAGGGCAGGATTTACCTCGTGCATCTAGACCACATTTCATATGTCGCATCACATGATCATCTCATCGATGAGGTGCAGCGAATCGGTTCGCGACTTGGCGCAGGTTTTATGGATGGTGGAATTCACCCACGCTTTGGTACCCGTAACTTCACCTTGCCACTTCAAGGTGGACGCTATCTAGAGATTGTCTGTCCACTAGATCATCCTGCAGCCGATGCATCTGCCTTTGGCAAAGTTGTTTCACAGCGTGCAAATGATGGTGGGGGATTACTTACCTGGGTCCTTTCAGTACATGACATTAAGAAATTTGAAGAACGCCTCGGGCGCGAAAGCGTAGATGGCCATCGCCGCCGTCCTGATGGCAGTGATTTGAATTGGAAACAAATTGGAGTTCTGGGAACTCTCGAAGATCGCCAATTGCCATTCTTTATCGAGTGGCAAACAGAGGATCACCCATCGAAGGAAGCAAAGCCGGTCGCCACAATCGAGAAGTTAGAGATTGCTGGAGATCCAGATCGGGTACGCGAATGGATCGGCGAAGACTTCGAATCAGCATTCGCTGGTATCGCCTTGGAATGGGTAGATCCAGCAGAGAATGATGGAGAGACTGGAATTTTCGCAGTACATTTCTCAACGCCCAACGGCACGTTCAGACTAGATTAATCTCGACTTGTGACCTGCCGCCTTAGCTCAGGGGTAGAGCAACGCACTCGTAATGCGTAGGTCCCGGGTTCAAATCCCGGAGGCGGCCCCATCGGACGGTGGATTGGCGCTATTGCCTCGGGATATCGTGTGCAAATGAGAATCCTTGCGATAGTTGCCCACCCTGACGATGCGGAGCTCTTATGCGCTGGAACTTTGGCGCTATGCGCAGAGCGAGGCGATGAGGTCTACATTGCGATTGCTACCAATGGAAATGTTGGAACTGGCGATCCTTCGGTAACCAGCGAAGAGATTGCGCGCATTCGCCATCAAGAGGCGAAGGATTCCTGCGCAGTTATTGGC
>JBEAMN010000013.1:0-8824 GCA_041165945.1 Actinomycetota bacterium | reverse complement strand
CAGTCACCCCAACTTTTTAAGCAACTTCTGATGGTTGCGGGTATGGAACGTTATTACCAGATTGCTCGATGCTTTCGAGATGAGGATTTTCGCGCAGATCGACAACCTGAATTTACTCAATTAGATGTAGAGATGAGTTTTGTTACCGAAGATGATGTGCTCGCACTTACGGAGCGATTGTTGTCAAGGATTTGGAGTGAGCTTCTCAACTACGAGATACCCATGCCTATCCCGCGAATGACCTATGCGGAAGCGATGCGACGCTTTGGTTCTGATAAACCTGATTTGCGTTTTGGAAATGAACTCGTAGATGTGACAGAGTTCTTTAAAAAGACCGAATTTAAGATTTTCCAAAGCGAATTTGTTGGTGCGGTCGTGATGCCAGGGGGAGCCTCGCAAGCCCGTCGGGAGCTTGATGCATGGCAAGAGTGGGCAAAGGCGCGAGGAGCCAAGGGCTTGGCTTACATTCTTGTCGGCCAAGATGGCGAGATTTCTGGTCCGGTAGCAAAGAACATCTCCGAAAACGAGCGAAATGGAATTGCAAGTGCGGTGGGCGCCCAACCCAACGATGCAATTTTCTTTGCCGCTGGAGCGCGGACGGAGGCATTGGCCTTGCTTGGCGCAGCGCGCCTCGAAATTGGTAGGCGCTGTGGATTGATTGGTGAGAACGAATGGCGATTCCTCTGGGTCGTGGACGCACCCATGTTCGAGAAGAATGATGAAGGGCGCTGGACTGCAGTGCATCACCCGTTTACCGGTCCAAAGCCGGAATTTGCCTCAACCTTTCATACCCACCCTGAAAGCGCGCTGGCCTATGCATACGACATTGTTCTCAACGGGAATGAGATAGGTGGAGGTTCGATCCGAATCCATCAACGTGAAATGCAGCAACGAGTCTTTGATGTAATCGGCCTTACAAAGGAAGAGGCAGAGTCGAAGTTTGGCTTTTTGTTAGAGGCATTCACCTATGGGCCACCCCCTCACGGAGGTATCGCATTGGGAATTGATCGGCTCACCGCTTTGATTGCGGGCGTTGATTCGATTCGCGAGGTCATCGCATTCCCAAAAACTGCCAGTGGTGGAGATCCATTAACTGGCGCACCCACTCCCATCACACCCGCGCAACGTAAAGAGGCGGGTATTGATGCTCTTCCTGAGGTGAACTTCAATAATGGAAAGAAAGTGAAATAAGGTGTTCAAGTCGAGAGTCAATCATTCGCTCTTACTCTCCATATTGACCGTCGCATTGACAGTCTCGTTGAGCGGATGTGGTGCGCCCTCGAAAATCTATGCCAAGAATGGACAACTCGGGGTCTTTTTCACCGTTCCTTCGGGCTGGTACAAAATTTCGGCGGAGGATATTCGAACATATGAATTAGAAGGTGCTGATGCGGCTGCCAAGAACAAAGCCGATTTAGTTCTCTGGCAAGAGGCATTTAGCGAGAGTCGGAAGACAAGTGCAAAGAATATTTTGCAGCTAGAGGCGCCTTTGGCATTGACTGCTTTTGCTCGAGTGCGAGCATTAACCCTGAGTGAGAGCGATGCGATGTCCTACAACGGGCTGCGAAATTTAATTTTACCGGTCACTGATTTGATTTCTGGCGAATCAACAATCGTCGATGACTTTCAGTTATTAGATGAGCAGGAAATCATCACTGATACTGCTCAAGGATTAAGAACTGTTTATTCGTTCTCTCCAAAAGGTGGGGAGAACGAAACAGTCGATCAGACTGCACTTCTTTCGAACGATCGTCGCTCAATTTATTTCTTTCTCGTTCGTTGTACAACCGAATGCTTTACTGAATCTGAGAGTGCGGTAGATGAGATTGTTCAATCATTTACCGTGAAAGGTAGGAAATGACAATGTCCACGACCTCTAATTCGCCAACTCCCGCTCAGTTCGTTAGCAGACCTCGGGATACTGATCGCAAGACTCGAATTCACTTAAGCATGTTTGATCGTTTGAAGTTCTTAATCGCTTTTACTATCACCTTCTTCGTCCTTGTTTGGTCGGATATGGCAGGAAATCCGCTACTGGGCTTTAACGATGCGTTAATTGAGCGAACTCGATCTACCTGGTGGATCTTCGTTCTTGCTGCAATCGAAATCATCCGACAGATTCATTTCTTGATCTCTGAATATGCCTCGCCTTATCACGGCTTCTGGCAAAAATACTTCGCTTTCGTAGACAAGACGCTACATCGAATAAGCGATTGGAATCGCTTTAGACTTTCCCGAGCCATTAAATGGCTTATGTTTATCGCTCTACTTGCAGTGATTCTTGGCGCAATTTACGACGAAGCGCCAGTGCGAGCGCTTTTCCTCGCTCCAGCAGCGCTATTTGCCGCCCTTCCTTTCATTGCTCAATTGATGTTCGCGGTTGTCTTCATTCTCATCCAATTCGTTGCGCTCTTTTGGTTCCTTTCTCGCGGTGGAATAGATACCTATTTCCCTGACGATATTCGGACGAGATTTACTGATGTATGGGGACAAGATCATGTCCTCGCTCGCATTCGAGAGAATTTGATGTTCCTCGAACGACCTGAAGAGATAGAGAAGTTCGGAGGTTACGTACCGGGTGGAATTCTGCTCTGGGGGCCTCCTGGTACCGGAAAGACTCTGATGGCTGAAGCGATGGCTGGCGAGACCGGAAAACCATTCGTTTTCGTGGATCCAGGAGCCTTTAACAATATGTTCTTTGGAATCGGAATTCTCAAAGTGAAATCTCTCTTCCGTAAGTTGCGAAAGCTTGCGCTCCGTTATGGCGGGGTCGTTGCGTTCTTTGACGAAGCCGACGCGTTGGGCAATCGGGGATTAGCCCCTGCAGGCGGAATTGGACGCTATAGCGAGAATGAGTGTCATGGTGGCAACTACCTCTCGCCCGTGAGCGCCAATTTGGTCTTTCGAGAGAAATTTATGATGGGCGGGGCCGCCGGTGGTGGAGGTGGCATGGGCACCCTTCAGGCGCTTTTGACCGAGCTCTCTGGCTTGAAGAAACCACGTGGTTTTCTTAATCGAGTAGTCCGTCGCACTCTAGGCATGCGGCCAAAGACGCCACCGAAGTACCGCATTCTCATTGTGATGGCGACCAACCTACCTGAGGCCCTCGATGAAGCGCTATTACGTCCAGGGCGAATAGATCGAATGTACCGAGTGGGATATCCAAGCAAGGCAGGACGAATTCGAACCTATGAAGGGTATTTAGCCAAAGTTTCACATTCGCTCTCTCCTGAGGAGATCGACAAGTTAGCGACGATAACTCCGTATGCAACTGGCGCGCGAATAAAGGACACAATCAACGAAGCACTCATCTATGCGATTAGAAGTGGGCGAACCACAATCACATGGCCTGATGTGATCAAAGCGAAGCAACTGAAGGAATTGGGGCCACCGGAAGATGTCGAGTACATCGAGCGCGAGCGTCATGCCGTGGCAATACATGAAGCGTGTCATGGCGTTATGGCACATGTGGTGCGCCGACACATGATGATTGATCTTGCAACAATCGAAAAAGGTTCAGACTATCTAGGAATGGTTGCAAGCATTCCGCCGGATGATCAATTCACTCGATGGAAGAGCGAATATGAAGCCGACATATTGGTCTCACTTGCATCCCTAGCTGGCGAGCGAATGTTTTTCGGGGGCGATAATTCATCGGGAGTTTCCGGTGACTTGGAGAGCGCAACCACCATTGCCAGTTTTATGGAAGGGCATTGGGGAATGGGGTCGACAGTCTCATCGCATGCATCAAATAAGCGATTTGAAGTAGGAGCGCCAGGAGGTGGCGGTAAAGAGAAGCGCGGTGATGCTACAAAAGAGATGCGTCGCTCATTAGCCGACCGAATCGAAAGTAATCTAGCGACCTTGCTCAACAAGGCAGAGAAATTGCTCAAAGAGAATCGCGAACAGGTTCTCTCTCTAGCGCATGCTCTAGAAGTCCATAAAACCCTATCGGGCGAAGATGTTGCTGCGGTGATTGATGGAGTTGCCGGTCCGATTGTTGATGGTCGCCCATATACGAAGGCGAAGAATATAAAGATTTTGGAGGCCTATCACGAGGCGGCAGTTCGAGCACATCGTGACCATAACTCTCCCTCCATTCTTCTTCCTGAACTACAGTGAATCTGAAGAGTCAACCCTGGAACGTTCGTGGATCTCTTCGATAATCCAGCGAATATAAGCGATCAGGCACCACTTGCTGCGCGATTGCGACCACAGATTCTCGAAGAAGTTTTAGGCCAAGAGAATCTCCTGAAACCGGGCGCTCCGCTCACACGACTGTTGGCACACGAGAAATCGGCACCACCAGCGATCATTCTTTACGGACCACCCGGGTGTGGGAAGACGACTCTCGCTCTGCTTTTGGCAACTGGGCGACGATTCCGTCAATTGTCCGCTGTATCAGCTGGAATTAAAGAGGTGCGTGATGAGATTGAGAGCGCCCGTTTTCAACTTAGCCAACGTGGGACAGAGACAATCCTTTTCATAGATGAAGTCCATAGATTTAACAAAGCCCAACAAGATGCATTACTGCCAGCTGTCGAAGATAAAATCATCACATTGATTGCAGCAACAACTGAGAATCCGTCGTTCTCAATCATCACTCCTTTGCTTTCTCGCTCCCTAGTTGTCCGTTTGCAGGCCCTCAACAATGAGAATGCTGATGCGCTTATCACCAGGGCTCTCACATCAGAAAGAGGATTGAATAATTCTGTTGCTATCGACAAGGCTGCACGAGAAGAGTTGATCAGACTTGCTCATGGTGATGCTAGAAGATTGCTCACTTATTTAGAGGCAGCAGCGGGCGCTGCAGAAAATGGGATTATCTCCAGGAAAAGCGTATCGGCTGCCGCAGATCGTTCTTTAGTTGATTTTAATATTGATTTGCATTACGACATCATCAGCGCCTTTATAAAATCTGTTCGCGGCTCTGATGTTGATGCAGCAATTCATTATCTGCTACGTGCAATCGAAGGAGGAGAAGATTTACGTTTCCTAGCCCGACGATTAATCATTCTTGCTAGTGAAGATATTGGCATGGCTGATTCTCAGGCGCTCGTTGTGACAACTGCGGCGGCTTCGGCAGTGGCTCTAGTAGGTGCACCCGAAGGGCACTATGCGCTGGTTCATGCAACCGTCTACTGCGCGTTAGCGCCAAAATCCAATGCGCTCTATCGCGCCATGGGGCAAGCTCAGGCAGATATCGCCAAGGCAGAAATCGGAGAAGTCCCAGAAAATTTGCGAGATGGCAATTCGCCATTCGGTCAGAGCGGGGTTTACCGGTACCCTCATGACTATCCCGAGGGTGTTGTGAGCGCGAAATATCTGCCCGGACCGCTGGTAGGTCGGAGATACTACGAACCGACAGGCCACGGGGCGGAGGCGCGGATTTCGCAGGCGCTCTCGCGAATACGGGAAATTTTGGAGGGTGAGGAATGAGCGCAGGTGGAATTGCCGCAATCATCGCAGCTAGCGCGTTGGCAATTGTCGCAGTAGCAATTGCCTACGCTGTGATCCGATTTAGTAAGGTGCTTGATGAGGCCAGCGCCGCTATTAAGAACGTGACCACAGAAACTGTTCCTCTAATAGAGGAAGTCACCACAACCGTGGAATTAACTAATAGACAATTGGAGAGGGTTGACCATCTCACCAAGAGCGTTGAAACCTTTGCCACGAAGCTCTCTTCATCAGCTGATTCAGTTCTTTCAAAAGGTTCGGCAGCGAAATTAGCAGGGGTAGCCTGGGGAATAGCAAAAGCGTCAAGAAAAAAGAAGAAGTAGTCGACGGAAAATATCCTCATGGATTCTGCTGAGATTCGCCGTCGTTGGTTATCTTTTTTTGAGAGCGAGAATAAGGTCGGTCTCAATCACACCGTAGTGCCCTCTGCCTCATTGGTTGCCGATGATCCAAACCTACTTCTGGTCAATGCCGGCATGGTTCCTTTCAAACCATTCTTCTTGGGTGAACTTGCTCCTCCTTATCCACGAGCGACGTCAGTACAAAAATGTGTCAGAACCCTCGACATCGATGAAGTTGGAAAGACCACACGCCATGGCTCTTTCTTTCAAATGTGTGGAAATTTCTCTTTTGGAGATTATTTCAAAGAGGGGGCCATTGCGTTGGCCTGGGAGTTGCTCACCAAGCCCGTCTCCGATGGCGGTTATGGCTTTCCTGAATCAAAGCTTTGGGTCACTGTTTATCACGATGATGATGAAGCTGCGTCCATATGGGAGAAGCAGATAGGTATTCCTCAAGATCGAATTCAACGCCGGGGGATGGCTGATAACTTCTGGTCAATGGGCGTCCCTGGACCTTGTGGTCCGTGCTCCGAAATCTATTTTGATCGAGGAGCCGAATATGGACGTGAAGGTGGTCCTGTTGCCGATGAGGATCGATACCTTGAGATTTGGAATCTAGTTTTTATGCAATTTGAGCGTGGTGCCGGTAGTGGAAAAGATGATTTCCCGATTCTCGGCGATTTACCAAAGAAGAGCATTGATACCGGTCTTGGATTAGAACGAACTGCTGCGTTGTTGCAGGGAGTCGAGAATATTTATGAGATTGACACAACTCGAAAAATCCTCGATACAGCTTCAACGTTGACTGGAAAGAAGTATGGCGCCAATGTTAAGAATGATGTTTCGCTGAGGGTTATCGCGGATCATGCCCGAACGGCAGCGATGTTGATCTGTGATGGCGTTACCCCAGGAAATGAGGGGCGAGGTTACGTTTTACGGCGGATGATGCGCCGAACGATTCGGAACATGCGAATTCTTGGCGCGCAAGATCCAACGATTGTGGAATTAATGGATAGCGCCATTGGCGCAATGGGGCCGCAATATCCCGAGCTTCAATCCGACCGCAATCGCATCACTCAAGTTGCCGCAAGCGAGGAGGAGTCATTCCTGCAAACTCTTCGTTCCGGAACAACCCTTTTTGAGAGCGCTGCTGATGATTTGAAGAAGAGAAAATCAACAACAATCTCTGGGGATGACGCTTTCAAATTACATGACACTTATGGTTTCCCCATCGACCTTACCTTGGAGATGGCAGAGGAGATCGGCTTGAAAGTCGATCAAGAAGCCTTTAAGAAGTTAATGAGTGAACAAAAGAGTCGAGCAAAGGCCGATGCGAAAGCGAAAAAGACTGGACATACCGATCTCACTGTCTACCGCAGTGCAATTGACGCCGCTGGAGCAACTACCTTTTTAGGGTATGAACACTTCTATGCCGAGGCAAAGCTCGCCTTCCTTTTAAGTAAGGGAGTGCCGGTTTCGAGTGCGAAGGTCGGAGATGAAGTAGAGGTGATTCTCGATCGGACACCGTTCTATGCCGAAGGTGGGGGACAGGTAGCTGATTGGGGCAAGATCGTAAATGCCTCTGGGTCTACGGTGGAAATCGAAGATGTTCAAGCGCCGCTTCCTGGATTATTCGTGCATCGAGGGAAAGTCACCAAGGGTGAGATCACCCTCCATGAACAGGTATTTGCTGAAATTGATAATGAACGGCGGCACGCACTCTCGCGTTCACACACAGCAACTCATATGGTCCACAAATCATTCCGAGAGGCTCTTGGCGAGACTGCCACACAGGCAGGAACCGAGAACCAACCTGGTCGATTCCGATTTGATTTTGCTGCCGTAGGCGCCGTTTCAGCGAGCACCATGAGTGAGGTAGAAGATCGAGTCAATTCACAATTGATCCTTGATTTACCCGTCAGCGCCGAAGTGATGTCGCAGGCAGAAGCAAAACGAACTGGTGCAATTGCTCTCTTTGGTGAGAAGTATGGTGATGAAGTGCGAGTAATTTCAGTAGGTGATTGGGCAAAGGAGCTATGTGGTGGCACCCATGTCTCTCGATCGAGCCAACTGGGAATCATCAAATTACTCGGAGAATCATCTATTGGTTCAGGGGTCCGCCGAGTCGAAGCTTTGGTTGGCGTGGATGCATATCGCTTCTTCGCCCGAGAGCACTTAATCATCAACTCAGTCAGTGAGGCGTTGAAGGCAACCAAGAGCGAGGAATTGCCAGAGCGAATTGAAGCCGTTCTTGATCGATTGAAGAATGCTGAGAAGGAGATTGCGCAATTCAAGAGCAAAGAAGCTTTGGGACAAGTTGATGAACTCCTGAAGATGGTTAAATCGTCAGAGGGAATCAATTCGATTATTGCCACTGTCAAAGGTGATCTCAATAATGAGGACCTACGTGCAATCGCTGGTGCACTAATGTCTCGTATGAATAATGAATCTTCGGTAATCGCCCTCTTCACTTCAGGGGCTAAGCCAATTGTGATTGCTCAAACCAACGAAGCTTCCCGTACATCTGGGGTGAAAGCCGGTGAGATGGTAAAACGAGCATCCAAGGCGCTAGGTGGCGGAGGCGGCGGTAAAGATGATTTCGCCCAAGGCGGAGGGGTAAACGCTAAGGCTATTCCGGATGCCATCAAGGAACTTGAGGCATACCTAGCCACGATTAGTTAATCTTGATCGTCGTGGAAGAGAAAAACCAGCAATCGCCGACCGTCAACGGACCATTGATGGGTTTAGATATTGGCAAAGTGCGAATCGGAGTGGCGCTCTCGGACCTCAGCCACATCTTGGCCTCACCACATGGCACCATAATGCGCACCTCAGATGACGGGGCAATCGATGAAATTCTCCAGCTTGTGCGCGAAAAGAGGATAGTAGGAATAGTTGCCGGGATCCCAAAGAGCCTGAAGGCTCATAATGCAATAGCTCAAGAACAGACTGAGGAGTTCTTGGACAAGCTGGCGGAAAAGACCAATATTCAGATTATCGGAGTAGATGAGCGGTTTACCACAGTT
>JBEAMN010000012.1:0-2717 GCA_041165945.1 Actinomycetota bacterium | reverse complement strand
CCGTGGCAGCTTTCCTCCTCTTCTTGAAGGTCACCACCTCTCCGTACTCACACAGCGGCGCGATCTCTGCATTGCTGACTACGTAGTCGTGTACCACCACGCCCTTGTACACGCGAGTGTTGTACGGATCGTAGGCCGCAAGTGCGCTGTCTGCGTGATACGACTCGTCCCTCTGCGCAAGCTTCTCCTAAACACAGGTATATGGTACAGCCTCACCAATGGGACCTGATTACACTATATACACTCACACTCACCGCAGAGGAGGTTGATGCGGAGTTGTTGGCCTCGGCGAGGATGACGTCGATTTGAGATTGCTCCGCCGCGAGCTTCTCCGCCTCTTCGTCAATCACTCGCACAGACACGGTCTGCCACATGCCAATACCTGCATCAGGCGAGGCTCAGTCACTGGGTAGAGAAGAAGGAGGAGGAGTTACCAGTGTTTTCATTCCGCAGAGACGGCGCGGACCATCTATTTTCTGCGACGAGGGGATAGAGGAGCTCTCCGTCGGGAGTACCGACCATGCGGATGCGGTCCACCTTCACGCCACTCTCCTCGACCACAACTCCCGGTTCATGGGCTTTCTGAGCTCCCTCTCCGCCGCCTTCGTCGTCGTCGTCTTCAGAAGGTGCGATGCGGGTGTACTTCACATCGAAGGAGACGAGGTACATCGCAGTGTTCGGTATGGGCGCCTCTACGCGGGCGACGATCTTCCCATCCATCCATTCGTCCAGCTCCTGAATGCGCGAGGGATGGATGATGATTAATAAATACGATGTTGATTGCTAGTGAAACACTCGCGAGGACCTCATCGAAGACTTCGCAGCGGATGCCGCTTTGAATGAGATTCTCGTGTCTCTTACCCTCTAAATATGTCTTCCCATTGACTGTGTATATTCCTCTTGAAACAATTCAACGAAGGAATATTAAACGATGATGAATTGCAATAAAGAGAGACCGGCGGCATTCGATTGAAAAGGGAAATCATTACGAGTAATTGGTATACCCGTCTTTTTCTGCACCACCATCACGCTCATCTCGATCTTCCTGTTGTCGTGGCTTGTAAGAATCGTAGGAACGACTTCCCGAAGACCTCTCGGCTAGCGACGGCGGCGGTGGAGCACTCGACTGTCGTTATAAAAGGTTGGGATTTCTGACGGTGTCAGAGGTATTAAACATTATCACCTTTATATTGAATATTTGCCCAAAATTGTTGGACTTGATTGCATTGATGCGATCGGTTGCCAACGCTGCATTGGCAGCTTTCTCGATTTCTGCCAACTGCTGTTGCAATTCTTTCTCCGATCGAGCACCATGAAATTGATCTTCCCTCTTTTTCTTTTTCAGTGCTTCTGCTTTGAACTTGTGGCTATTGCCACTTTCGTGCATTTGACGGCTCTAAAAAGTAGGTTAAGTATTATTACTTCAGTAAGTGGATGCATTATCACAGGACAAATCACCATTTTATTATCAGACATGTAGCATTTGCACACAGGGCAAAAATATTTCTTTTGGCTAATCCAATATTCCGTCATTATTATCGAATCCCAACAATTAAAACTTGGAGAGGAAAATATAACCTACTACCCTAGAGTATTGATCTTTACCATTGTTGGGGAGTTGGTGTAAGCTCTAATTCATCCTTTAAAATTTCATAAGATGAAAATTAATTCTTTTTAGATCAAGTGCAATAAATACCAATGGCTCCTAAAGCAGCACCTGCGAAACCTGGGGCGAAACCAGCTGCGCCTGCCAAAGCCGCTGCGCCAGCGAAAGGTGCTCCTGCGGCAAAAGCTGCACCAGCTGGAAAATCTACACCATCTGGGAAAGCTGCTCCACCCTCTGAGAAAAAACCCGTTGCACCTCCCGAACCCGAAGTTATCGACGATGAGGTATTTGAAACTATTCAATCCTTCCACGCTTCCACAAATTATGATATGGAATGATATCAAAAGCCACCACTCGCGGTATTTGATTCTACGGGAGGCGGAGGCGGAGGTGCTCTCGCCGATGTTCTGGCGATTCTCAAAGGCGGTGGTGCAGCTCCCGCAGTGAAAATCGATTTCGGCCCTACAATCGAAGAGCCGAAAAACGTTCCAACCTCACCTGAAACACTGGCTTATATTCAAAACCTGAAAGCAAAGATCAATTTATTAGAGCGGCAACTAAACGAGATTCAAGCCAACAAGAAACCCTCGCCTGCGATGACCAGCGACAATCCCTTCGAACGCGTGCCCGAGTTGGAGAAGCAAATCCTCGAATTAATGGATATTATTGAGCATCTCACCTTGGACAAAGAGAATCTCTTGATGGATTTCGGCAACCTATCTGAGAACTACGCGAGTCTACAGGTAAAGAGGCCTAGGAGTAATCTATGAACACACTATAACCAATGCGATCTAAATAGGTTGAGTTAGAGTCTGCTAAGAAGGTCGCACTCAAAGGATCAGAGCCTGGAGTCGTGAACTACGAAGACTTGAGCAAAGTGCTTCAACTAGAGAACGACAAGTTGCGTGAGGCTCTTCGACGCCTGCACGCGGTCTCATTGAGGGACAAGGAGACCATTAGAGACCTCGCACCCACGATGCAGCAGAAGGATGACGAGATCAGAGAGCTTCGTATCTTCAAGATGAATGCGGAGGAGAACATGGAGCTGATGAGAAGCAAGCTCGATTCAATTTCGGACTTTGAGACGATGATTGAGAATCTTACGGAGAAG
>JBEAMN010000011.1:0-2921 GCA_041165945.1 Actinomycetota bacterium | reverse complement strand
GCCCTGGAGAGGATTGTGAAGTTGTGGACTCGCATCAGAGAATCGCTCTACAGATCGGTTCTTGGGAAACTTCGATTGGAAGCCCGAGCCACCCAAGAGTGGCTGCATACCAGGCTGGCCAGGCTGGCCGGGCTGGCCTGGCCAGCCTGGTATGGGCGGAGTACATCCTGCAGGCGGTGGATTTGGTGGCGGCGGGCAGAGCGCAGCGCTCGCGGTCTGGGTGGGGGCGATGCAAAGTCCCACCATCATGAGGAGGGAGATAATTGCGCCACGCAATTTCATGCGCCAATAGTGGCACAACGGCGATACTCACCGAAAGAACGCGGCCGTTACCCTTTCTCTCATGGAAGTAAGCAGCGCTGGACAACGCACCTATCTGGTGGAGACCCATGGCTGCCAGATGAATGTGCACGACTCCGAACGGATAGGCGGACTACTCGAGGCGCAAGGATATTTGCCAGTTCCTGCTGGGAGCGAACCCGACCTTGTCGTCTTTAATACCTGTGCCGTTCGCGAAAATGCTGACCAAAAACTTTACGGTTCTCTCACTAAATACATCTACACCAAAGAGCAACGGCCCGACTTTCAGATTGCCGTAGGCGGATGCCTTGCCCAAAAAGATAAGGGCGAGATTATCAAGCGCGCACCTTGGGTCGATGTTGTGTACGGAACGCACAATGTGGGTGCGCTTCCCATCTTGCTCAAGCGTGCACAAATTGAAAAAGAAGCTCAGGTCGAGATTAAAGAATCACTGGAGCATTTTCCTTCCACACTGCCAGTCCGGCGCGACTCTGCCTTCTCGGCATGGGTCTCTATCTCGGTCGGATGTAATAACACCTGCACTTTTTGTATCGTGCCCACGCTGCGCGGAATCGAAAAAGATCGGCCCACAACCGAGATTCTCGAGGAAATCCGATCACTTGTGGCACAGGGTGTCATCGAAGTGACTCTCTTGGGGCAAAACGTCAATGCTTATGGCGTTGATTTTGGTGATCGACAAGCCTTCGCGAAATTACTTCGATCGTGCGGAGAGATTGAGGGATTGCGTCGGGTTCGATTCATGAGTCCACATCCGCGGGATTTCACAGATGATGTCATCGAGGCGATGGCGCAGACTCCCAATGTAATGCCCCATCTACATATGCCGCTTCAATCTGGATCTAATCGCATCTTGCAAGCAATGCGACGCTCCTACCGGGCCGAGCGTTACCTTGGAATCGTCGAACGAGTGCGCGCGATGATTCCCCATGCTGCAATCACCACCGACATCATCGTGGGATTTCCGGGGGAGAGCGATGAAGATTTCCAAGCCACGCTCGATGTGATGGCGCAAGCGCGCTTTACTGCCGCATATACCTTCCAATACTCCAAGCGTCCGGGAACTCCAGCAGCAACGATGCCCGATCAGGTCGACCCTGAAGTGATCGGTTCGCGGTACACCTATCTTCATCAATTTCAAGAGAAGATTTCTTTTGACGAGAGCCAGAAACTCATTGGCAGTGAAGTGGAAGTACTCATAGGTGATCATGTTGGCCGACGAGATGCCGAAAGAGGTCGGGTTGCCGGGCGTTCCGAGGATTTTCATTTAGTGCATCTCGATTATGAGCCTGATAAGAAACCGCAGCCGGGTGATTTAGTCCGTACCGTGATCACAGAAGCAGCCCCTCATCACCTCATCGCCTCCGGTCTACCAATATCCATCGAAAAAACTGCTGGTAGTTATGCGGCAGAGGTTCGTGCGCAAGCGATCTCACTCGGCATGCCAACTTTTACAACCCCTGAACAGACTCAATGACCCTCATCATCATCGGTGGTGCTACGGCAAGTGGCAAGAGCGCTCTGGCTTTGGATGTCGCAGAACGTTTAGGCGCCGAAATTGTCAATGCTGATTCGATGCAACTCTATAGGGGCATGGATATTGGTACCGCGAAGGTGCCGATCAATGAGCGACGAGGAATCGTCCATCACATGCTCGATATCCTCGATGTCACCGAGGAGAGTTCGGTTGCTAATTTTCAACGACAAGCACGAGAAATAATTGATCAACTGTTAGCGAAGGACATTCCAGTCGTGGTGGTTGGTGGAACTGGCCTGTACATAAAAGCTCTTGTGGATGAATTGAATTTTCCAGACCGTGATCCAGAGGTGCGCGAACGCCTTTTCGAAGAATCAGAATCTCTCGGTGCGCATGCGATGCATCAACGATTAACCACTCTTGATCCAGAGGCAGCAGCGCTGATACCCGAACAGAATCTTCGTCGAGTGATTCGTGCATTAGAGGTGATCGAAATTACCGGTGAGCCTTATGCAGCGTCGTTGCCTCGAGATGAACGGAGCTACTACCCACAGGCGCTCCACTTTGCGATTCGAGTTGAGCGCGAAATACTCAATGAGAGGATCCACGCTCGAGTGCACACGATGTGGGAGGAAGGTTTCCTCCGTGAAGTCGAAGAGCTCCAAGCGCATGGACTTCGTCAGGGGCGGACCGCTCGAGCAGCGATTGGTTACGCCCAGGTGCTCGCCGCACGCGATGGCCAAATCTCCATGGAGAGCGCCCTTGAGGAGACCATCGTGAGTACCCGCCAATATGCCAGGAGGCAGGGAACCTGGTTCTCCAGAGAGCCACGGATCACCTGGCTCGAAGGCGCACGCCCCGCCCTTCTGGAAAGTCTCCTTGCTATTTCTGGAAATTCGTAAGTAACGAATTTATAACGATACCGACACATACCCCTTCGCTCCTTGACCCCCTAATTGCAGGTGCGGTTGGGTTGCACCAACCAACCCGGCGCTAATCCGAGATTTTCGGAAACGTTGCCGGTTGTAATGAAAAGGGGTAATTACGTGAAAAGAACAGGATCAAAGAGCGTTCGCGTTCTTGCTGCTGTTGCCGCAATCGTTTCACTCTTTGCACTTCAAACCGT
>JBEAMN010000010.1:0-12804 GCA_041165945.1 Actinomycetota bacterium | reverse complement strand
CCGTGCCACTACTTCTTGTTGAGGCAATCGCAGTTCTTGCGCTTGCAAAGGAAGTAGCTTCCTCGCTCACCAACCGCCTTGTCATCGCATCTGCGTTGATGATTGGTCTTGGTTACCCAGGTGAAATCTCCATGGACAACAACACCAAGATCATCTGGGGCGTTCTCTCAACGATTCCTTTCCTTTACATCCTCTATGTACTCTTCCGCGAACTTGGCGCATCACTTGAGCGTCAACCAGCGGGCGTTGCAGCGACAGTCGGACGTCTACGTCTGCTTCTCATTGCTACATGGGGCGTATACCCAATCTCTTACATGTTCCCACTCTTCGACATCGGTGCAACAGATGCATTCGTATGGCGCCAGACTGGTTACACCATTGCAGATATCTTGGCAAAGTGCGTCTTCGGTCTCACGATCTACAAGATCGCACGTATGAAGTCTGCAGCAGAAGGAATGAAGGAAGATTAATATCTTCTCGTCATTCAACTAGTAAAGAACTAGTCGAGAACCGGACAGAGAAATCTGTCCGGTTCTTTTTTTATTCTTGATCTACGCCTACTTCTTAGTTGTATCAATCAAAATGTCGAGCAAGATTTCTTGCAGCCACCCTAACCATGCAAATAAGTTATAGATTCCTTTATCTGGGCTCTCGTCGCTCATTGCCGAGAATCGCTCTTGGGCATCGGGCGTAACATTTAATCGGGTACCTAAAGCGAGGCGCATATCGTTAATTCCCATCAACCACATCTGGGCTTTTTCTTCAGGGAGAATGAAGTGGAGTTCCTCTCGTTTATTTAAACCAGGTTCAGTTAAATCGAGAGCGTGATCGCCGAGATTTTCCATCAGGATGTCACGGATTGCGTGAGCGTGAGCACGCTTCTTCTCGCGCGCGCTATGTTCGGTGTAGCGGCGAAACTCCGCCGCATCCCTCTCTTCCTTGTATGCATCAGGAAGGAGCCGCGCAAGAACGGGATCTTCGGGGAGCGAGTCATTGCTTGAGATTCCCACTACTGCAAGGAGAGGATCTGCCGGCGCATCGCCTTCACCAAGGAGCTCAAGAATCTGCTCAGTGAGACTCTTTAAAATGGCGCCCTCGTAGTGCGAGAAGGTCGCGAGGATTTCGCCATTTCGCTTCCGTGAAAATCCACTCACTTTATCTACTCCATCCTCTGAAGAGTGGCCCAGAGACCATATTCATGGAGCATCGCGACATCATGCTCCATCTCTTCTCGAGTTCCATTGCTGACGATTGCCTTACCTTCGTTATGTACCTGCAACATAAGTTGATGCGCTTTATCTTTGGAGTAACCAAAGACCACCATGAATACATGGGTCACATACGACATAAGGTTTATTGGATCGTCCCAGACAATCGTCACCCATGGTTTGTCATGAAGTGAGCGTAAAAATTCTTCAACAGAGTCTGAAGGAGTGACTTCGGTATCTGCAGTACTTACTTTCGGAGTCGAAATCATCACGCCTCCACTCTCCACCGATTTATCGGATAAGAACTGTAAAGGGCTCACCCTCGGAACCATTGTATTTTTCACTTGCTGCAACTGTCACTCGAAAGGTCTCAAACCCTTGCGATTTGGGATAGACCAGAAAGAGATGGCCACCGTTGAGCGGCGAAACCTCGCCCGAATCGAGATCTTGCCACGCTCCACCCCGTCGAACTTGCAGCGTGACCTCACCCTCGCGAGGGGTCACTTGGGCGAGAATTTCCAGCGCTGCTCCAACTTTTCCATGGGTAGGTGCCGATATCGAAAGTGATCGCGTTACTTTGAGAGTACCTATTTCAGTTTGGCTAGCAAGGCGCTCCCATGTCTCTTCGGTGATAGCGCGGAACTTGAGCGCACCACCTACAAGTAGATCAACTTGCGCTAATCCATCTCGTCCAGTCTGTACTTTTGTTAAATCACTCCAGGAATCTTGCTCACTCCGTCGGAATTGGAAAACTACATCGAGATTTTCAATCGGCGACTTATCTTTAAGTGCAAAGAGCGCTTCGAGTCGTTTTGTCTCTCCATACTGTGAGGTGATCTCTTTTGATGAAATCTTCGCGACAACTTCATCTGGACCAATCGTACGAGCATATTCTAAAAGTGCATTGATCGATTCAGGACTTGCCTGACTCAGGGTCCATTGCACTAGACCACCAATTCGATATTTAGTGACAAACTCAGCTCGCGCTAGATAGGCACGCTTATCTTGATACCACGCTACTCGTGTTGCGGTACAGGAAACTGGTTCACCAGCAGCATTGACTCCGTTATAGGTTTTTTTATAATTAAACGTTGCTTCGCCACGGACTGCGTCATAGACAGGTGTAGTGCCATAAGCCAGCGCCAATTCAGAACCTTTTGCAGCGTCAAAGACCGCTGCTTTCGCACCAGCCTTAATTAAATTAGCGACATTCTTAGGGCAGCTCCCTTCGACTTTTGTAATCCAATCTCTCCCGTATCCCGGTATGCCAACCCACACCTTCGATGCTGGCAATACTGAGATTGCGTACTTCAATGCGCTCTCGCTCCACTCGAGCGGTCCGATTGGGCCTGGTTTTCCCACTGAAAAGTCGTAGGTCATAATTCGTAATCGATCAATGTATGGAGCAATCCCCGCCCAGTTATAGACGTGATACGAACCTTTTCTACCTGAAGCAGGATCAAATAACACGGGCGTGGTGACCGATAGCAATTTCTCTTGTGCGTGAAGGCTTGCAGAGAGCTCCTTAATGAATTGTGTCCATAAAGGTTTGGTTTTATTCCATGATGATGACCCGTCGACAAATGCGAATCCCTCAAGATCCAAGTCAATTCCATCAAAATTATTATTGACGACCAGGTTGGTTATAGTTGTAACAACTTCTTTACGAGTACCTTCTTTTCCTAGGTATCCAGATAAAACTAATTTCTTTGTGCCATCAGTGATTGCCGGGAGAATCTTTAGCCCTTGCGATCGTAAGAGTTGGACCTGTTCTGCCATCTTCAATGAAGGATTGGCGGATGTGAATTGATTCTTGATTGTTTTTGAACTCGTGAGTGAATACCAAAATGGAGAGACTTCACTCATCATCTCCTGGTAGGCGATTGAACGAGCAACCGAAGCACGGACACTGTAATAAGGAATCCAACCGGTGTAGATCTTTCGTGCTGGTTTATTCCCACTCCCAACTGCAGGATTGGCACTTGTCTGGGGTTGAGGTGCAATCGTCGTAGGAGCAGTGGAGGAATCTGAAGTTGCACTCGGTGCGGGAGAGCTTGCCGCAGCATGGGAAAGGCCAGAGGTGAGCATCAAGAGCGAAGCGAGCGCAACCGAGGTAGTGCAGGAGATGAATCTGGTCGGCTTCTGATTCATAATATGAGCATTATTGCTTTAGACGACTAAAGATCTCTTTGCATGTTGGGCAAATAGGAAAGTTTTGTGGGTCACGAGTGGGGACCCATTTCTTGCCACAGAGCGCACGTATCGCCTTGCCTGTGACTGCAGATTCAGTGATCTTCGCTTTATCTGCATAGTGAGAAAAGCGCTCATGATCACCCTCATCAACGCCGTTACTCTTCGGGCGGACCAGCGTCTCTATCCGCTCCCTGATACTCATAACGCCCCTATCAATACACGAGTTTTGGTGCACCGGCGCACTGGTGCAAGCCTAAAGGGTGAAGGCGTACCCTTGCCTTTATGACTCTCGCTAGCGGTCACCTAAAAGATGTAGTGAGCTCGGATGCGCTCAGCCGGGATGACCTCGAACTTCTCCTCGATACTGCAGCGCGCTTTGCTGTGAAGCCGCTCTCAGAATCGAGCTTCATCGCAGGTGAGAGCGTTGTTATATATATGAATAAAGCATCGACGAGAACCCGACTTGCCTCAGAGAGCGCTGTGGCGCACCTGGGTGGCACTCCGATATTCGTTCGCGGCGATGAGTTGCAAATTGGGCGTGGCGAAACAATCGCGGATACCGCGCGAATAATTAACAATTTTGCAAAGGCATTCATCATTCGCACCTACGCTCAAGAAGATGTCAACGAGTTCGCGAAGTGGGCGAGTATCCCAGTAATCAACGCACTCACTGATGATGATCACCCGACCCAACTTCTTGCAGATTGGGTGACGATCAGAGAGGTGTTTGGGAAGAAAGTTTCAGGGAGGAAATTCACTTA
This sequence comes from Actinomycetota bacterium, assembly GCA_041165945.1. GTDB lineage: Bacteria > Actinomycetota > Actinomycetes > Nanopelagicales > Nanopelagicaceae > IMCC26077. Next base: position 8,642 of record JBEAMN010000010.1, on the reverse strand, counting down.
CCTTGGTGATGGCAACAATATGGCGAACGCTTGGATGTTAATGGGCGCACGCCTTGGTGCACATATCGTTATCGCTACCCCACCGGGTAAATGGGCGCCAAACAACACAGTCGTTGAACGCGCGCAGAAGATTGCGCGCGAACATGGTGGTGTAATTGAGATTTCTCATGACCCAGAGTCCGCCGCGCGCGATGCAAGTGTGCTCTACACCGATGTCTGGATGTCTATGGGTGATGATGAGAGCGTCCGTTCTGAGAAGTTACGTGATCTAGCGCCATTTGCCGTCAACCAAAAGATTCTTGATCTCACCACCTCGGACTCAATATTCATGCATTGTTTACCTGCACATCGTGGTGAAGAGGTCTCGGCTGAGGTGATTGATGGGGCTAAATCAGTGGTCTGGCGCCAAGCTTTTCACCGTAGAACCACAATTCAAGCGCTCCTCTTCCACCTGATAAATAAGGACCTTCGCGGTACCGTATAGCCTGCTTAAAGGGCTAGCAGAGCTCAAAGGGAGTGGCAGATGCACATATTTGTTCCGCGTGAATCTAAAGCGGGCGAAAAGCGTGTTGCCATAGTCCCTGATGTCATCACCAAATATATCCGCGCTGGATTTACTGTTTCGGTTGAATCAGGGGCAGGGGTGAATGCGCTCGCGGAAGATCAAGCGATGGCGGCAGCTGGGGCAGAGGTCGGTTCAGCAAATGAGATAAGCAAGGCTGATGTCGTGCTCTCTGTGAATCCGTTAACTCCCGCACAATTTGCCCAACTAAAAAAGGGCGCGATCACTATTTCATTCCTCGCTCCCAATCAATCTCTCGATGCGATTAGCGCATCCGCAAAAGCGGGCGCCACCTCGTTCTCACTCGAATTGGTCCCCCGGATCTCGCGGGCGCAATCGATGGATGCCCTTACCTCCCAAGCGCTCTGCGCTGGATATCGAGCAGCGCTTGTTGCCGCTGAGCTATCACCGCGCTTCTTCCCATTACTTATGACCGCGGCCGGAACAGTTACTCCGGCAAATGTTGTGGTCCTTGGCGCAGGTGTAGCCGGACTTCAGGCGATTGCAACTGCACGCAGGTTAGGCGCTGTTGTCTCTGCATACGATGTTCGTCCCTCCTCCGCAGATGAAGTCCGATCGATGGGTGCAACATTTATCGATTTGAAGTTAGAGGCTCTTGAGGGCGCGGGTGGATATGCCCGCGAGATGAGTGAAGAGCGTGCGGCAAAACAACGGGAACTGCTCACTCCATTCTTAGCCAGCGCCGATGTCGTCATTACTACCGCTGCAGTTCCTGGTCGCCCTGCGCCGAGATTGGTCACGGAAGAGATGGTGGCAGCGATGAAATCTGGTTCAGTCATAGTCGATCTCGCTGCCGAAAGTGGCGGCAATGTCGCAGGTTCACAACCAGGGGAAATCATCGAAGTGAATGGCGTTCGAATCTGGGGCGGTAAAGATGTACCGAGCCAATTGCCATTTCATGCCTCTCAACTCTTCGCTAAGAACTGCATGAACTTGTTGATGCTGATGGTCAAGAGCGAAGAGGGCAAGAGTTCACTCCATCTAGATTTCGACGATGAGATCATCGCGGCGAGCGCTGTTACTCATCAAGGCGAGATTCGTCATGAAGGCGCGAAAACAGCGCTCTCCGGTGCAAGTGGAGGTGGGCGATGAGTAGTGGTCTTGCGTTGATTTCTATCTTTGTCTTGGCGGTATTTGTTGGCTTCGAAGTGGTATCGAAGGTCTCCTCGACTCTTCACACCCCATTGATGAGTGGTGCGAATGCAATCCACGGAGTTATCTTGGTGGGTGCGATTATCGTTGCATCACATAGCGATAACACGTTACAGCTCACCCTTTCGCTACTTGCAATTGTGCTGGCGACAATCAACATGGTAGGTGGCTTTGTCGTCACTGATCGAATGTTGGAGATGTTCAAGGTGAAGAAGAAGCCAGCGAGTAGCGATACATCGGGTGAGGTGAAATAAGTGAGCCGCGATCTCTATGACCTCATCGGACTCGTCGCCGCAGTCTGCTTCATCCTGGCGCTTAAGGGCCTCTCTCACCCCAAAACGGCTCGTCGCGGAAATCTCATTGGGGCCGCTGGTGCGACTATCGCAACCTTGGTGGTCTTCTTCTATGGCGATCAATTGCCGCTGAAAAATCTCCCACTTATTCTGGGAGCTATTGTCGTAGGTTTGGTGATTGGCGTACCAGCTGCCCGCAAAGTTCAACTCACTCAGATGCCCCAGTTGGTGGCGCTCTTTAATGGAGTTGGTGGCGGCGCTGCTGCGCTCGTAGCAATTGTCGAATATTTGAAGTTAGGTGAAGAAGCTGCCAAGGCGGGAGGTGCAATAGGTGCCGCCGTTCTCATTGCCACAATCTTCACAGTAGTTGTAGGCACTACTTCATTTACCGGCTCAATTGTTACCTTCTTGAAGTTACAAGAATTGATGACTACGCGCCCGGTGATTTTCCCTGGCGGTCGCTTTGTCATCGCAGGAAACCTCGTCGCGATTCTGGTCTGTAGCGGGTGGGTTTACTCTGCAGCAGACACGACATCAGTCTTAGTGCTGATGGGCCTCTCCGCGCTCTTTGGAATCCTCTTTGTGCTGCCTGTGGGTGGAGCAGATGTTCCGATTGTTATCTCGTTACTTAATGCCTTCACCGGTTTGACTGTTGCCGCGAGTGGTTATGTATTAGAAGCGACCTTGTTGATCGTCGCGGGAACGCTTGTAGGCGCCTCTGGAACTATCTTGACCCGTTTGATGGCAGAGGCGATGGGACGTTCACTCTTTGGCACTCTCTTTGGCGCATTCACCGCCACTGCAACTGCTGCAGGAGCAACTGATACCCGTCCGGTTAAATCTGGTTCCGCAGAGGATGTAGCGATCCTGCTCAATTACGCCCGACGGGTAGTTATTGTTCCCGGATTTGGTCTTGCTGTTGCACAAGCGCAACATACCGTCCGCGAGTTAGCTGATCTTTTAACTGCTAAAGGCATCGATGTTGCGTATGGAATTCATCCCGTTGCTGGTCGTATGCCAGGACATATGAATGTGTTGCTTGCTGAAGCGAATGTTCCGTATGACCAATTGGTGGAGATGGATGAGATCAATCCGACCTTCCCACAGACCGATGTTTCAATAGTTATTGGCGCTAATGATGTGGTCAATCCTGCTGCAAAAACCACGCCTGGCTGTCCGATCTACGGCATGCCCATTCTTGATGTTCAACAATCGGGGAACATCATCTTCTTAAAGCGTTCGATGCGCCCAGGGTTTGCTGGAATCGAAAATGAACTGCTCTACGACCCGAAGACCACGCTTCTCTTTGGTGATGCGAAGGCCTCGCTCACGAAAGTAGTAAGCGCTCTTAAATCGCTATAAAAATCTTTAGCTGGGAATTACTTAGGATTCCTGAAGTTCATCTGGGGTTCCATGAATCTTATGGAGATCGCTAGGTCGTTTTATGGTTGGGATTCGACCGAGCTTTCCCTTCTGGAAATCATCGAAAGCTTGTAAGACTTCACTCTTGGTATTCATCACGAATGGGCCCATCCATGCGACCGGTTCTTTAATTGGTTGGCCACCGAGGATAAAGACATCCATCTGGGGCATACGTGACTCTTGTTTATCATCCGCTGAGATGATGATGGAGTCGCTCTCGCCATAACTGGGACCGAAGACTGTCATCTGACCTGACTTCACTGGGCGACGTTCTAGACCCATCGTTCCAAAACCATTGAGTGTGTATGCAAGCGCGTTGAAATCTTGGCGCCATGGAAGTCGAAGTTGCGCGCCAGGCGAGAGCGTTGCATGAATAAGTGTGATGGGTGTGCGGGTGCGCCCTGGACCTTTATGGCCTCCGACCTCGCCGGCGATTACTCGAAGGAGCGCGCCACCATCGTGCGATGCAAGTAGAGCAACATCATTGGCGCGAACATCTTGATAGGCAGGAGGTGACCACTTCTGCGCTTTAGGAAGGTTGACCCAGAGTTGGAATCCGTGGAAGAGACCTCCGCTGACAACAAGATGCTCGGGTGGAGTTTCGATGTGGAGGATGCCGGCGCCGGCTGTCATCCATTGAGTATCGCCATTGGTGATTGTTCCGCCACCACCATTGCTATCCATGTGATCGAAGATGCCATCAATGATGTATGTGACGGTTTCAAAACCGCGATGCGGGTGCCATGGAGTTCCCTTTGGCTCCCCCGGTGCATATTCAACTTCGCCCATTTGATCGAGATGGATAAATGGATCGAGCTCTGCAAGATCGATACCGGCGAATGCGCGACGGACTGGGAAGCCTTCACCTTCGAACCCTTGAGGGGCTGTGGTCACTTGCTTGACGGTACGCGGGCGGCTCTCATCTGATGTCGGGTTGGCGTCAACGCGCGGAAGAATGGTGATGTCGGGGACGGTTACCGCTGGCATCTGGGGCCTCCTGGCTCGTTCTGCTCGTTCTGCTGGTCTTTAATAGCTTGGCTGAGACTTGATTGAAAATTCAATTACTCGCCTGCCACAATATATAACCAGAGCGGGGCTCTGCGCATTCCCAAGTAAGCGATTCCCCCCTCAGCGCATTCCAGGGTTGATTTAGGGTTAATCCAGGGTTGATCCAGACTTATCAACAGCCTCCACCGTGCCACCAAGTAAATGTCAGCGCTTCACATAATCATCTCGCCCATGAACCTCCTCGACCAACGGGTATCCGAGATTAAAAGCGCCCGTCCTAGCGCTGCACACTTGGTCGAACTCACCTCACTCTCTCGATATGAACTCACTCCTGATGGTCGAGTTGAGCTCCTCGCAGCGCTCGAAAAGCATCTCTCATGGCTCAACTCGCATATACACGAGGTAACGTACTTAATTTCACTCGACCAACCTGGAGCGCAATCCGGTGGCGCATTCGAAGGGTATGGTGCTAATGGCGCTGCCATCACCTCTGAGATTAATGATCAAGAGCGTGAAGAGATTGCCGCTGCACTCCGAATTAGCCCAAACACTGCCCAACATCGCATCGATACTGCCACGCTCTTGGTCCATCATCTCCCCGAAACTACTCGCGCACTTGCCGATGGTTCAATCTCGACTGCTCACGCAAACGCTATTGCTCGCGAGAGTGCACCTCTAATTTATGGGGGTATAGATAAATCTGTTATCGCAAAGATCGAAGCGAAAGCGCTTTCGAGCGCAGAGTTTTCCACTCCGAATCAAATTGCAGTCGCAATGCGAAAAGCAGTCGCACAGGTGCAACCCGAGGAATTGGCGGAGAGATTTGCTAGCGCGCGAGAGGAGCGGAGAGTCCTCTGCTACCCAGAACGCGATGGAATGGCTACCATCTCAGCGCTTTTGACTGCTCCTGACGCTCGAGTAGTTATGCGCTCACTCGAACTACGAATCAGAGAGATTCATGCGGAGAGTAGAACCCATACCGCTGATCAACGTCGCGCCGATGCCTTTGTCGAATTCTTTACCAAAGGTGAAGAAGGCGCCGAAACAACCGACTCTTCCCAAGAGATGAGTCACTCCAGCGGCTCTGCTAATTCCAGCGGCTCTGCTAATTCCAGTACTAGCAAATTTAATGAGGTGAATAACTCTCACATTACGCCCGCAGAAAAATCGAGTATCAAGCGAAAAAACTCGGCGATGACTATCAACGTCATTGTGGACCTACCTACCTTGTTGGGGTTGGCGGAGAACCCAGCTGAGTTGAGTGGATATGGGCCAATACCTGCCACTCTCGCACGAGAATTAGCGACCTCGCATCAGTGGCGACGTTTTGTTACCGACCCAGTAACAGGTGAATTACTCGATCTCGGTCGGGAGCGATACCAACCTCCTCAAGCGCTCATTGAATTTATCGCGGCACGGGATCGAACCTGCCGATTTCCCGGCTGTCGAAGAGCAGCGGAGTTAAGCGATATAGATCATGCGATCCCTTGGGAAGAAGGTGGCGAGACAAACCCCGGAAATTTGGGGGCGCTCTGTCGCCGCCACCATCGATTGAAAACTCATGGCGGTTGGAAAATCATCAGCAATCCAGATGGTTCATGTACATGGACATCACCATATGGAAAGAGTTATTCCGTGCCGGCTCGCCCTATCAATGAAGTGGCGTAGTGGCTATTTCTCTAACTTCTTCGAGACTTGCTTATAACCCTTGGGACATTTTGGATTAACGCCACGGGCAACCCAACTCTTCCCACCTTTTGCGCTGCATTTCACTACATAAGTCTTTGCAGCTGCGGCGCTCTTGGAGCCACCAGAGTTAGTGTTACCAACAGGATTCCCGGTCGTGCATTTACCGCTGGCGTCACAACATTTACCTGAGCCATCGCACTTCACAGTATCTGCATAATTGCCCTGGTTATTTCCCCCTTGATTTCCGGAACCGCCAGAGTTATTACCGCCACCTGCGCTACCACCCGCACTGCCAGATGAACCACCACTCGATCCACCAGACTGCACAAGCTTTACTCGCAATTTCGGCGAGGAGAAGGTGAAATTCTCGGCGCGGAGGAAGAACCAGCCATCCTTCTCCCCTACCTGTTCCTGTGCTGCAATCTCTTGTCCGTTTTCCGAGACGATTGAAACAGTTGCTTTGACGGGAACATTCTTCGCAAATCCATAAATAGCACGGGCAGCATCAGCGCGAATAGTTAAATCGTAAGTGCCTCGGAATTTCTCCGTTCCCGATGGCTTGTAATGTGGAGCACCAACTTGATATTCCAAGGATTGAGTCTGTTGATTGAAGGTGGGCGGCCCAGGTACGTATGCCGTCGCATTACTAGTGACAATTCCATCCACCTGGTCATCGCGCGAAGCGAAACGAGGATCTGAACCTTCATTCGACGCTTTGAAATACCACTGCGTTGTCAATGCAGCCGCAGTATCTTTCACAATCGGTATCCATGCTTTTAGGACATCAAAATCCTTGCTGCTTGCTAGATGTGCCACATCCCACTTATTGGGATCAGATACGCCATACATCTTTCCTACACTCGGGAAACCCCCTTGGTAATACTTTTGCAAATCTGGTGAAAGGTTCGCCCAAGAACTCTTACCGTAAAGCACTGGCACGGTTACCGGCTCACCAGAGACATCTAGCACAACAGCGCTTCCCGAAGCCGATTTGTTCAAGGTAAACGATGGTTTACTCAAACGACCATAGAACCAATTAGAGGGAGCTTTTGGAAAACGAATAGATACACCAAAAGAAGTACCATCCATTGGGAATGACTCTCGCAGCGCACATTTGCTCTCACTATTGGTAGCACATCCACCGCCCACAATTGCATCAAGACCATTTCCATCGGCTGTCACCAATTGATATGTGCCACTCTTCATCGAGGTTGCATAAAGGGCAACGGTGTACTCGTTAAATTGGAAAGTCGGTACGGATGAGGCGGAGCTGCGCTGGCCTTTCCCTCGAGTAGAGACAAAAAGTGAGTAGCTGTCACCACCAGAAGAGTTCTTTATTCCAGGTATCTGCCAGACTGATGGCGGACCGCCACTTGGTAATCCCACGGCGCTATCTCCCACGAAATCGGTGGGGCCTGCGGCGGGGACGCTTTCAACATATTTTCCTGAGACTTTCCCACCTGACGTCTTTGCATACACCTCTTGAATGCAATAGAGATCACTCTCTGATTTGCACGGTTGCAAGATAGCGAAAACGCTGAAATTTTTCGTGTTAGCACATGCTGGATCTTGAAGGTTCTTACAATAAAGCTTGGCGCCAGAGGCTTGAGTTCCATCTGGATTAGAATTGACATTGGTATCACCAAGCCCTGATGCATAACTGAGCGCAGCTTGTGAATCATCAAAAATCACGCCCACACCGCTAGCGCCATTCTCACCATTGAATGCTGGAAGCAAAAAAGTCTTCGGATCATCAGAGGTTGCGGCAGCGGCAAAGTGAATTGCCGAGGTGGGAAGTGAAATAGCGAGCACGCAAGCAAGCACTGTTCGACTTATAGAAATGGAAGCTCTGGAGCGTGCCATCCCCACACTGTAGAACTGGGGTTAGGACAATTCCAGGGTCAACTCAGGCAATCTCGATGGAAAACCAATACTTGGCCGACGATTGCAAGACATATGTGGAATCCGGTAGGCGTGAATTACGGGTGGAGGTGTCGCGCTTATGCGCTCGACCACCTCTTTTCGCCCGCCAGAAAGTTGGCCAATGACCTTGTCTGGCCTCACTCCCGCGTGAATTACGGGTGGAGATGTCGCGCTTATGCGCTCGACCACCACGTTTCGCTCGCTAGAAAGTTGGCAAGCCACCTTTCTGGCCTCACTTCACGTGGAGGTGCCGGGAATCGAACCCGGGTCCTTCGCAACTGAAGTAGGGCTTCTACGGGCGTAGTGTGTTTGACGCTTTCTCAGTCCCGATTCTCATACACACAAGTAATCGACAGACTCAGTTATAGAAAGTGTTCCCACCTCTGATCTATAACACTCAGAGACAGTCAGCCCTCTAGCGACGCTAGATTCCAGGACGAGAGCAAGCCTGGGCTAACGGATTACGAGGCTCGCTTATGCAGCGAGGGCGTAATCAGCGGCAGTTTTACTGGCGCTTGATTGTTTGCGCGGATGTGGTTAAAGAGATCATTCCGGCTTCCTCTGCCCGCTTC
>JBEAMN010000009.1:0-12395 GCA_041165945.1 Actinomycetota bacterium | reverse complement strand
AAACCCCACCAGTTTTCAGTATTTCGCACCTTCACAGCCCGGCGGTGAGCGTCCGTGAAGAGGCGCAACATGTGGTCGCGCACCTTCGGAGAGTGGGGACCGCTACCTTCCGCGCCCTAGCGGCAGATGCCCAGCACACCCTGGTGGTTGTCGCTCGATTTCTCGCGCTCTTGGAGTTATACAAGGAAGGGGTCCTTCATTTTGATCAGGTAACACCTTTAGGCGATCTCCAGATACGCTGGATTGGCAGCGCCGAGGGAGAAGTTGCTGTGACCGACGAATTTGATCTTCCGCCCGTGCTCGAAGAGCGCGTCGAGAATCCTGCAGAAGGAGAGGGCTTGTAAGACGATGGCAGATCGCACGATTGAACGCTCACTGGAGGCCATTTTGATGGTGGTCGATGAGCCAGTGACTGAGCTACTTCTTGCGCAAGTGCTTGAGGTGCCTACCGATGAAATTCGCGCTCGCCTTCGCGCCCTTGCGGAAAGTTACACCTCTGAAGAGCGAGGTTTTGAATTGCGAGAGGTGGCAGGAGGGTGGCGTTTTTATAGTCACCCAGAGGCATCCAGCGCCGTCGAACGATTTGTTTTGGAAGGACAGCAAGCCAAACTCACCCAGGCCGCTTTAGAGACCTTGGCGGTTATTGCCTACCGACAGCCCGTCTCCCGAGCTCGCGTCTCCGCAATTCGTGGTGTAAATGTGGAAGCGGTAATGAAGACGTTAGTCAATCGAGGGTTGGTGGAAGAGGCTGGGATCGAAGGAGAGTCTGGTGCGATCTTGTATCAAACAACCGGGTACTTCCTCGAGCGATTGGGGATAGCCTCCCTTGCCGACCTTCCAGAACTTGCACCGCATCTTCCAAATATCGATGCCTTGGATTCGGTCCTCGATACCCTTACTGATTAGAGCCTGATTAGACCGGGTCCCAACCAGACCCCTAGGCTCCTCCGTCATGGAGATCCGACTACAGAAGGTGCTCGCTGATGCGGGGGTCGCAAGCCGTCGCAAAGCCGAAGAGATGATTCTCGATGGCCGAGTAGTTGTTGATGGAAAGGTCATTCGCACTCTCGGAGTGAAAGTCGATCCCGAAAAGTCTGAAGTTAAAGTTGATGGTGAGGCAATAAATCAAATAAAGACCAAGATTTATCTTGCACTCAATAAACCTAGAGGTATTTTATCCACCCTTTCAGACCCTGAGAACAGGCCGCATTTGGCTGATCTCTTGCGAGATAGGCAGGAGAGACTCTTCCATGTCGGTCGCTTGGATAAGGAATCCGAAGGGTTGCTGCTGTTGACCAATGATGGGGATTTAGCTCATCGCGCCACACATCCTTCCTTCTCGTTACCTAAGAATTATCTGATGGAGCTGAAGGGCAATGTCAGTAGGGAAGTGGCTGAAGCTTTTCGCCAAGGAATAGAGCTCGAGGATGGAATGGCAAAAGTCGACAAATTAACTGTTCTGCCAGGGCAGGCGGGTAGGACCCTTTTCGACGTGGTGATCCATGATGGTCGAAATCAGATTTTGCGAAGAATGGCCGGAGCAAAAGAGTTGGTCGTCGAACGCCTCATTCGAATCGGAATGGGTCCGATCAAACTAGGGGAATTGACCCCTGGGAAGTGGCGCGAGATCAAAGGCGCTGAATTGGCTTCCTTACAAAAAGCTTTATCGCTTTATTAATAACAAGATATAAGTGAAAGAAAAAAATTATTTATCGACAGGCTCCAAGGCGGCAAAATTAAAATAATCGATAAACCAACATTTACAATCATCTGAACTGGTGAAACAAAATCCAAATTATCGATTAATAAGTTTTCAGATCATTTGAAGCCTTAAGGATAGTCGATAAATTAATAAACATATCGCAAGAATACCTATATGTGTACAAATTAATATATAAATTAAATTATTAAAAGGCAATTCTACGAAAGTCACTTCTCACTTGATTTCCTCCTTTTCCCGTAGACTAAGGGGATGAGTGTGCGAGCAGTACGGGGAGCGGTACAGCTCACGGCGGATGATCGAGATGAGATGCATCGTGAGGTAGCAGCCTTGTTGGCGGAGGTGCTTGAAGCTAACTCCCTCTCGCTCGATTCCGTGATTTCTGCGCTTTTTACCGTTACCCCAGATTTGGTCAGCGATTTTCCTGCCGCCGCCGCCCGATTGGCGGGCTGGGGAGGGATTCCTCTGATGTGTGCGGTAGAAATTGCCGTCCCCGGCTCTCTGCCTCGGGTTGTACGGGCAATGATTCATGTCGAAACCACTCTAGAACGCGGCCAGATAAACCATATTTATCGTGGCGGCGCCCGCGCTCTCCGTCCCGATCTCGCGCCATGAGCGAAAAATGGCTTGTTGAGGTCATTGGGGGAGGGCTCATTGGCACCTCAATCGCCTTAAAAATCGCCAATCTTGGCGGGAAGGTACGTATCAAAGACTCCAATCCTGCTCATCAAAGAGTTGCAAATGGGCTTGTTGGAGAGGCGCTCCTCGCCTCTGATGTGCCCGTTTCGCTAGTGGTGGTCGCTGTTCCAGTGAACATTTCTCCACTAGTCATAGGTGAAGCTCTAATTAGTAATCCAAGAGCCATGGTTATAGATACAGGGTCTATAAAAACTAAAGTTCTACTTGAAGTTGAGACATTTCTTGCTGCACATTCAGCGAGAAGCGCTCTCTCACGATTCCTCCCGACCCACCCCATGGCCGGTCGCGAGATAGCCGGTCCAGAAGGTGCCCGCTCTGATCTTTTCGAGGGGCGCGCCTGGGCTATTACACCCCATCCTGAGCTTGACTCGGCAACGCTGGCCATCGGGCAGCTCTTGGTGCGCGAACTAGGAGCTACTTCCTACCTGATATCTCCTGAAGGACATGACCGACAGGTGGCTATGACATCGCACCTACCTCAACTTCTTGCTAGCGCTTTGGCTGGAGTCTTGGAGGAACCTTTAGATCTGGCGGGATCAGGGCTTCGCGATATGACTCGTTTAGCCAGCTCTGACCCTGCGATGTGGCAACCCATTTTTGAGGCCAACCAGAGCGAATTACTTTCCCTTCTCACTAAAATTAATGAATCGATAAATAAACTTGTCAACCAAAACTTTAATCAAGATGCTGTCTTATCGTTTATGACGCAGGGAGCAAAGGGTGCCGCTCGGGTACCAGGAAAACATGGAGGAGTTCCTCGCAATTACGGCACCGTGAGCGTGGTAATTCCAGATGCTCCAGGTGCGCTTGCGCGACTATTTAATCATTGTGCAGATGCAAAAATTAATATTGAAGACCTTAGAATTGAGCATTCCCCCGGCCAGGAGACTGGTCTGATCTCGCTCTCGGTAAAGCCTAGCGATTTATCGACTTTAAATGACTATTTATCGACTCAGGGATGGCATAGCACGGTGGTTGTTAAAGGTAATTAACCGACAAAATAATTTATAACTTAATTGTTAGACAAACTTTTATCGCAGGGGAGGTGAACAGATGGTTGTTATCGCAATCGATGGCCCTAGTGGCTCTGGAAAGTCGAGCGCCTCACGAGCGGTAGCCGCCTTCTTTCATTGGGAATATCTCGATACCGGCGCCCTCTATCGAGCTCTTACCCTCTTTGCCATCGAGCGCGATGTGCAGGACTTCTCACTCATCCCTGAGCTGCTCACCTCGGACTCAATCATGTGGAAGGGGAGCCCAGAGGAACCTCAACTACTTCTCGAAGGCAGAGGGGTCAACAGCGAGATTCGAAGTGAGAGGGTAACCAAGAGGGTCAGTGAAGTTGCCGCCGATCCTGAAGTTCGAAAATTTCTCCTTACTCTTCAGCGCGCAATCATTAATCAGGCACGCTCTGGAATAGTTGTAGAAGGTCGCGATATCGGTACGACAGTGTGGCCTGATGCAGAGTTAAAAATCTTTCTTACCGCAGATTTAATCGCTCGTGCAGAACGAAGAAAGGCAGAATTATCATCAAACTTCACCAATGAAGAGATTCAAGATGCTTTAGCAGCCCGAGATGTTGTTGACTCCACTCGCTCTACATCTCCGTTGCGCCAGATTGATGAACAAATAATTATTGATGCGACCCATCTTTCATTGGAAGAGGTCGTCAGAGAAATCAAGCGACTCGTAATTGAATTAGAGTTAAACGATGACGGTGAGCCACGTGAGTGAAGAAGCAAGCAATCTACCCATCGTCGCTGTCATAGGTCGCCCCAATGTGGGAAAGTCAACTTTAATTAATCGATTGATCGGCCGTCGTGAGGCAATCATCGAAGATCAACCGGGAATTACTCGAGATCGAATTAAATACCCCGCTCAATGGAATGGACGGGATTTCATCGTTATGGATACTGGAGGATGGGAGTTAGACCCGCAGCCAGAATCGATCGCTGCGAGTATTTCTGCTGGCGCTGAACTAGCAATCAAAGAATCTGATTTGATTCTTTTCATCATAGATGTATCTGTCGGAGCACTCGACGAGGAACTGGCTTTGGTAAGCGTGATTCGCAAAAGTGGAAAGCCAGTTATCTTGATTGGTAACAAAGCCGATTCACCAGAGGCCGAACTTGCGATTCATGAATTATGGAATTTAGGTTTGGGCGAGCCAGTACCTGTCTCGGCCTTGCACGGAAGAGGCAGTGGTGATCTTCTTGATCTTGTCGTGTCATCTCTTCCGGAGAGCCCAAATGCACAAGAGGAAGATCACATCAGAAGGGTTGTTCTTCTTGGCCGACCCAATGTTGGTAAATCCAGCCTTCTTAATTCATTGGCAGGTACTGCTCGAGCAATTGTGGATTCCGTTGCGGGGACTACTCGTGACCCGATTGACGAAGAGATCGAATTCGGTGGGGAGGTTTGGCGTTTCATCGATACTGCAGGTATTCGTAAACACGCTCACCAAGCAAGCGGCACGGAGTATTACGCAATGTTGCGGACTGAATCCGCGCTTGAGCGTGGAGAGGTTGCAATTCTTGTTATCGATGCCTCCGAGCCAATTGCCGAACAAGATCTTCGCATAATGTCCAAGATTGTAGATTCAGGTCGAGCCCTAGTAATTGCCATGAATAAATGGGATTTAGTGGATGAGGATAGGCGAGAGGCTCTGGAACGGGAGAAGGAGAGAGAGCTCAATCAAGTTGAATGGGCTGAACGGATTAACATCTCTGCCAAGACAGGATGGCATAAAGATCGTTTAGCGCCTGCCCTTCGACGCGCATTGGATAGTTGGCAGATGCGAATCCCAACCTCGAAATTGAATTCATTCCTTGGCGCGCTTATCTCTGCAACACCACCTCCGGTGCGAGGAGGAAAGCAACCAAAGATTCTTTTTGCTACCCAGCCAAGTACCTGTCCACCTCGGTTTGTCATCTTTGCAAGTGGATTCCTCGAGCCCTCATATCGACGTTTCATTGAACGGCGACTTCGTGAAGAGTTCGGTTTTATGGGTTCGCCGGTAGAAGTTTCGGTCCGCATTCGCACCTAATTCAAGAACGCGTAGACTAGAAGGGCACAACCGGGACGTAGCGCAGCTTGGTAGCGCACCAGGCTGGGGGTCTGGTGGTCGCAGGTTCAAATCCTGTCGTCCCGACATGATGTTTGGTTCTGAAAAGTTTGAGCGTGCGAGCGTATTCACCATTCCCAATCTGCTTACTGTGCTCCGCGCCTTTGGTATCCCACTCTTTTTTTGGGCGTTATTTGATCCTGAAAGAGAGAGAGATTTCCTTGCGATTGGAATCTTGGCTCTTGCTGGTCTCACCGACTACCTAGATGGACGTCTTGCTCGCGCGCTCAATCAGAGCTCTCGGTTAGGTGAGCTTCTGGATCCACTAGTAGATCGCCTTTACATCGCTGCGGTAGTCATCGGGTTAGCTCTTCGGGATGTGATTCCACTCTGGTTGGTCGCGCTCTTACTCCTGCGCGATCTCATACTCGCAACGACGCTCCCGGGCCTTTATCGAATAGGCAAAGGTCCATTGCCAGTAACTTTTCTAGGGAAAGCGGCAACGCTCAATCTCCTCTACGCCTTTCCGCTACTTCTCTTGGGGGAGCAAGGAGGTCTTCTGGGCAGATGGGGCTCGATTTTTGCCTCGGCTTTCGCTGGATGGGGTGTACTTCTCTATTTGTTAACCGGAGCACAATATTGGGTCGAAGCCCGCTCGCAGATTAGAAGAGGCAGCAGTACGGTATCGCCATGAATGAAATTCCAGCGCACTTGCGATACACCGCTGAACATGAATGGGTGGAGGCACTTCCCGATAACAAAGTACGTGTGGGCATCACTGACTTTGCGCAGCGCGCATTAGGAGACATCGTCTTTGTACTTACTCCAAAAATTGGTGAGAATGTTCGCGCAGGTGGAGTCTGTGGTGAAGTGGAATCTACGAAGAGTGTGAGCGAGATTTATTCCCCTGTGAATGGAACCATCTCTGCAATCAACGATGCCGTCGTCGCCAATCCAGAATCGATCAACGCCTCTCCATATGGCAGTGGCTGGCTTTTTGAAATCACCTCCGTCGCAGCTGAGGAAATCCAGGGACTTCTGACAGACCAGGGTTATCAGGCGATCACCTCAGGGGAGTAGAGGTTAAAAGCGGCCTTGACCGCTGGGCTCTGGTTCCATAGGGTCGCGTGTAAAGGTGTACTAGAACCTTAACCGGGAGAGCCAGAGGAGGGGAGTGGGATTAATGTCCGACACAACCTCCATTAAACGCGATGCTCCTACGCCGTTACCGAAACGAGCGCTTGATTCACTCACGCCAACTGAGCGGAGCGTCGTTGGTGAATTGGGCGATGGGAGTGCGCTTTTGCTGGTGCAGAAGGGGCCAAATGCTGGAGCGAGATATTTGCTCAATAGCGATCTGGTCACAGTCGGTAGAAATCCAGAGAGCGATATCTTCCTTGATGATGTGACGGTATCTCGGAAACATGCTGAATTTCATCGAGTAGGTAAGAGTTTCTCAGTTGTAGATAGTGGAAGTTTAAATGGCACTTACGTCAACGGGGAATTGGCCGAACGAACTGATCTGGTTAATGGTGACTCTGTGCAAATAGGTAAATATCGTTTGCTGTTCATGACTAATGGAGGTTCGAAGTGAGCGTTCCCGCCCGCGCATATTTAAGTATTGGTGAAGTGCTCGGAAAGCTACGTGGTGAATTTCCCGATGTCACCATCTCGAAAATTCGCTTTCTCGAATCCGAAGGTCTTATTGAGCCCCAGCGAACCCCCTCTGGATATCGTAAATTCTCACATCACGATGTTGACCGATTGAGATATGTTCTCGCCGCTCAGCGAGATCATTATCTTCCGCTCAAGGTTATCAAAGATCACTTAGATGCTTTAGACCGCGGTTTGGAACCGCCAGCCCAAGTGGGATCGACTCCACTTGCGCCGCGAGTTGCCACGGTAGATGGCGAGAAGTTATATGGTGAAAGTAGCGATCTCAAGTTATCTCGTAGTGAACTGCTTGAGAGTTCGCAATTGAATGAAAGCCAATTAGCTGAATTAGAGAGTTATGGACTTATCCAGAGCAATGGAAAACATTACGATGGTGATGCGCTTGCGATTGCTCGTGCTGTGGCAGAAATCTCTGCTTTCGGAATTGAAGCGCGTCATTTACGTCCATTTAAGAGCGCAGCAGAACGTGAGATTGGTTTAATCGAGCAAGTGATTACACCACTGCTTCGCCAAAAAGGTAGTGATGCGAAAGCGCGCGCTGAGGAGGTTGAGAGGCAATTGGGTGGATTGACTTTAAAAATCCATGCTGCTCTCGTCAGGACCGGTTTACGTAAAAGTAAGTAGGATTACAGGGTGAGAGATCTACCTGAAGATTCGAAGTTATTGGATGTTGTTGGCGTGCGCGTGGAGATGCCTTCGAGTCAGCCAATCGTGTTACTGAAAGAGAGCGAAGGGAAAAGGTACCTTCCTATTTGGGTGGGAGCAGTAGAGGCAACCGCGATTGCATTCGCGCAACAGGGTGTAGCGCCACCACGCCCACTCACCCACGATTTACTAAAAGATGTCATTACCGCTACTGGGAATACCATCAGCAAAATCAACCTCTCGTCGATTAAGGATGGCGTTTTTTACGCAGAACTAATTTTCAGTAATGGGGTAGAGGTTTCAGCTCGCCCTTCAGATGCAATTGCACTGGCTCTTCGAGCAGGAGCGCCAATCTTCGGTTCAAACGCTCTTCTCGATTAGGTGGGAATTGAGATCAATGAGGGCGAGATGGGGGTAGGCGATGAAGGTCCCAGTCAGGAGGGGGCCGAGGGTGAGCTCGAGCGCTTTCGGGAGTTCCTCGACCAGATTGATCCCGAGGATTTTGCCAACTAGCCCTATCGAACTTCCCTAATGAGGGTTACCCTCAATTCCATGCTTGATCGGCAGATGAAGGCTCTCCTGCGGGTAGGTGCTGCAATCATTGTGATGGCAGCGATAACCGCCCTGATCTGGCCATCAACTCTCGCGAGCGCATTGGGGTTGCCGCTAGATCTTGATCCGGAGAAGTTTCTCTGGAGCGTTCGCATAAGTGCTGGGCTCCTACTTCCTCTAGCCGGCTTCATGGCTCTAGCAGCAGCATTCTTTCCAGAGCGAGCGCTCCGTCAGTGCGGAGCTTTAATGATCGCCTTTGCGTTGATACTTGCTCTTCTCCTCGTGATCGCTCCTACTCCATGGGCGTGGGGGCGGATCGCCTGTATCGCGCTCGCACTCCTGTTCTCGCTGCTCTACCTCAAGGCCTTGCGCGCTCGCCTCCGCCATCGGTAGGAACCTTCAACTTAAACTTTAGGTTGACCCTAAGGATGAGAGTGTCGCTCCTTGAGCGGGGGGAACTCCGGATTTACTATTAGAGCCTTCTTCCCCGGAGGTCCAATGTCTGAGCAGAATTCGCCCGAGCAACCCCAGAGTTCGCGAGAGATGGCGGGATACCGTGGCGCAATCGCCTGCTCGGCGGCCGGCATCTCCTACCGCCAATTGGATTATTGGGCTCGTACCGGACTTGTGGAGCCGAGTATTCGGACCGCCTCAGGTTCAGGAACCTCGCGTCTCTACAGTTTCCGCGACATCCTCGTCCTCAAAATCGTCAAGCGATTACTCGATACCGGAATCTCGCTCCAAAATGTGCGAAGCGCCGTTGAGCACCTGCGCGCTCGAGGGACAGATGACTTAGCAACGCTCACCTTGATGAGCGATGGCGCCTCAATTTACGAGTGTGCCAGCGCCGACGATGTGATTGATCTCCTTGCTGGTGGACAGGGCGTCTTTGGTATCGCCATTGGAACAGTCTGGCGAGAGGTTGAGGGAACTCTGGCCCAATTGCCAAGTGAAAACCCCGATGGAGTGGGCACGGTGGCTAATGGAAGCGATGAGCTTGCGCTTCGTCGCAATCGAAAAGGGGCATAGGAGTTCGGCATAACACGCCGGCATAACTTGGGGGCTGGGTAACGCCCTAGCGGGATAAATCGCCATAGCATCTGCGCATGCAGCAGGGCCGTCCCTTTCGTTCTCGCCATATCGGACCATCAGGTTCCGATCTTGATCAGATGCTCCGTTTTTTAAATCTTGCCCATCTTGATGAGTTGATGGAGAAGACTCTTCCTCGTTCGATCAGAACGCTTATGGATGATACGAAACTTCCGGAGAGTGTTAGTGAGGGCGAAGTTCTCCAGAAACTCCGCGAGATCGCTTCGCTCAATCAGCCGCTACCTTCGATGATCGGTCTGGGGTATTACGACACCGAACTGCCTGCAGTTATTAAGCGCAATGTTCTGGAAAATCCCGCGTGGTACACCGCTTACACCCCCTATCAACCGGAAATTAGCCAAGGGCGCCTCGAAACGCTCTTTCTCTTCCAGAGTGTTGTCTCCGACTTAACGGGTTTGCCGGTCAGCAATGCATCCATGCTCGATGAACCAACAGCAGCTGCAGAAGCGATGGCGTTAGCGCGCCGTTTGTGGAAGGGGCGAGAGGATGCCCCATTCCTCATTGATAGCGATACCCATCCGCAAACTATTGCCGTTATCACTACGCGCGCGGAGCCGCTGGGTATTCCAGTCCACGTAATTGATATTTCAGAACCAATACCCGATGGATTTGCCCTTCTCGTGAGTTATCCAGGTAGCGGAGGGCGGGTGCGCTCTCCTGAGCGTGCGATTGAAGCGATGCGTTCTCGCGATGGTTTCACTATCGCGGCAACTGACCTTTTAGCGTTAACGCTCCTGAAGCCTCCGGGGGAGTGGGGTTTTGATATCGCTGTTGGTTCCGCGCAACGATTTGGCGTCCCCTTTGGATTTGGTGGGCCACATGCCGGATTTCTTGCTGTCCGTGACGGGATGGAGCGATCCATACCAGGCAGATTGGTGGGGGAGAGCGTTGATGCTCACGGTAATCGTGCGTATCGACTTGCACTCCAAACTCGAGAGCAACATATTCGACGTGAGAAGGCCACCAGCAATATTTGTACCGCGCAAGCTTTACTGGCCAACATATCGGCGCTCTATGCAATGTGGCATGGTCCCGAAGGATTGCGAGCGATCGCTAATCGAGTACATAGTTATGCAGTATCGATAGCACAAAGTGCAAAGAATGTCGGACTTCAAGTCACAGATGCAGAGATTTTCGATACTGTCACCATTCACAATTGTGATGCAGAAAAACTTCGCCGCCAAGTACTTGATGAAGGTATCAACATCTGTAAACGTGATGAAAACACAATTTCAATCTCCGTTGACGAACGAACAACTCGTGAACATTTAGCTGCTCTGGGTAGGGGGCTTGGCTTTCTCATTGAAGAGTACGAAGGGAAAGTAGCCCCTGATTTCAAACGTACTTCGAGTTTCCTGACTCATCCACTCTTTAGTAGTAAACAGAATGAAACAGCGATGATGAGATACCTGCGCTCACTTGCCGATAAGGACCTAGCCTTGGATCGTACGATGATTCCATTGGGTTCGTGCACTATGAAACTCAATGCGGCAACAGAGATGGAGTCGATTACCTGGCCAGAGTTTGCCTCCCTCCACCCATTCGCTCCCGAGGAACAGACCCGAGGTACACGAAGGATCATTAACGAACTTTCACAATGGCTCGTGGAAATCACGGGTTACGATGCGGTCTCTTTACAACCAAATGCAGGTTCACAAGGTGAATTTGCAGGATTATTAGCTATTCGGGGCTTCCATCGCGCAAACGGGGAGGGCCATCGTGATATTTGCTTGATTCCTTCTAGCGCACATGGAACTAATGCAGCCAGCGCTGTGATGGCTGGAATGAAAGTGGTTGTCGTTGCGTGTGATAACGCGGGCAACGTCGACATGGATGATCTGCAATCCAAGATCACTGAACATCGCGCAAATCTTGCTGCCTTGATGGTCACCTATCCTTCTACTCACGGGGTCTACGAGGACACGATTTCGGAAATTTGTCAGTTGATTCATGATGCTGGGGGACAGGTATATGTCGATGGAGCAAACCTCAATGCACTTGTAGGTTTGGCAAAGCCAGGGAAGTTTGGCGCAGATGTATCGCACCTGAATTTACATAAAACTTTCTGCATCCCTCATGGCGGCGGCGGTCCAGGAGTGGGCCCAATTGGAGTGAAGGCGCATCTGGCTCCACACCTTCCCAACCATCCGCTTGATAAGAGCGCAGGTCCAGCATCGGGAGTGGGGCCGATATCAGGCGCACCCTTCGGATCAGCAGGAATATTGACCATCCCGTGGAGCTACATCCACCTCATGGGGAGCTCTGGCCTTGCCGAAGCAACTCAGATGGCGATTCTCTCGGCAAATTATTTAGCGAAACGACTCGACCCGCTCTTTCCTGTTCTCTATAAAGGGCGCGAGGGATTTATCGCACATGAATGCATCATTGACATCAGACCACTTAATAAGAAGGTAGGTGTGAGCGTTGATGACATCGCCAAACGTCTGATGGATGCCGGATTTCATGCACCGACTGTTTCATTCCCGGTTGCAGGCACATTGATGATTGAGCCAACTGAATCTGAGGACCTCGCTGAACTCGAGCGATTTATTACCGCTCTTGAGGCGATCAGAAACGAGATAGGTGCCATCGAAGCGGGGGAGATTGGGATTGAGAACTCTCCACTTCGCCATGCTCCGCATACCGCCCACTCTCTCCTTCAGGAGGGAACCGTTCGCCATTACCCAGCCCTTCGGGGCGCTTATCTGCGTCCAGAAGATGAAGAGGGCGGCTCGCTCACGGGAGCGCCAAATAAGTATTGGCCACCGGTAGGAAGGATTGATGGGGCGCACGGGGATAGGAACCTCGTTTGCGCCTGCCCGCGCCCTGAGGAATTGGCCTTTTTTATCGAACCGAAAAAATCCGAAACAGTACAGCGAGTGAATCTCCAATAAATGTCTGAGTCCCGGCGTTTATATCCGATTGATTTTG
>JBEAMN010000008.1:0-3700 GCA_041165945.1 Actinomycetota bacterium | reverse complement strand
CATCTACTGCATCTACTGCATCTACTGCATCTATCCCGTACTATTTCGCTCTTCCTGCAGTAGAGCCTACCTCTCATAATCGTTACCCTCATCTTGTGAAGCCAAACCAGCATCGCCGCCAGCCAGGGTTCTGGTCTCGACTCCTACTTCGTGGCGTTACCACCGCTGAAGTGGAGGGTCAGTCCATGGCACCCACCTTCAATCGGGGTGACTGGCTTCTGGTCCGTCGATTCCCATCGACTCCCATGCCGCGAGTTCGCGTAGGGGATGTTCTGCTGATTGAACGAGAGTCGCAACCGGGAGCGCTCTTCATTAAACGCCTCACCGCCATTCGCGGTGATTCACCAAATCGCCACTATCCGACTTATTGGGTAGAAGGAGATAACAATCAGCTCTCCCAAGATTCACGGAGTTGGGGCGCGCTTGATGGTGAGGAGATCGTTGGCAAGGTCCTATTTCGATATCGCCGCGCGCGGAACTAGCGTTGGAAAGCTTCGAAGATAAGAGCTTTCTGCTCTTCTTCGTGGAGATGATGATTTCCAGTAGCTGGCGCTGCAGATGCCAGACGCGATACGCGGCGAACAGTTCGTCCATCGAGTAGTTCCATTGAGTTGAGCGCAAAGAATGGCCAGGCACCTTGGTTTGCCGGTTCATCTTGAACCCACAAGATATTTGCGTTCGGATGCCTTGCAATCTCTGCCTTTATTGCTGCGGCAGGGAATGGATAAAGCTGCTCAACGCGGACGATTGCAGTTGTAAGTTCATTGAGTTTTGCTCGCTCAGCGACAAGTTCGTGATAAATCTTGCCGGAGCAGAAAATCAATCGGGTCGCATTGTTGACCATTGGATCTGGAATCACAGTTTGGAAATGTCCAGAGGTGAAATCTTCTAACTTGGACGCTGCTGCCTTTAAGCGGAGCATCGACTTTGGCTCGAAGACGATGAGCGGACGGCGCGCTGGATTTGCCATGTGCCAGCGAAGTAAGTGGAAGTATGAAGCCGGGCTTGATGGCTGAGCCACTGTCATATTGTTCTCAGCGCAGAGTTGAAGGAAGCGCTCAATTCGTGCCGATGAATGATCTGGTCCTTGTCCTTCATAACCATGAGGCAGGAGCATCACCACAGATGAACGCTCACCCCACTTCTGCAGCGCTGATGAAATGAATTCATCGATGATGGTTTGAGCGCCGTTGGCAAAATCACCGAACTGCGCCTCCCAGAGAACGAGCGCATCGTCACGTTCGACCGAGTACCCATATTCGAATCCAAGTGCCGCGTACTCAGAGAGCAGCGAGTTCACAACAAAGAATTGATTCTCATTGGAAATCAATCCCCGAAGTGGAATCCATTCGCTACCGTTATTTCCATCGACAATCACGGCGTGGCGTTGACTGAAGGTGCCGCGCCCAACATCTTGTCCGGCAAGGCGGATGTGCTTACCTTCTAATAGAAGCGAACCAAAGGCGAGCGCCTCACCCATTGCCCAATCAATTGTCCCTTCGTTGAGCATCTCCACGCGGCGAGAGAGCTGCGGCAAGAGTTTTGAGTGCACGGTGAATCCTTCAGGTATAGCAACTTGGGTCGCCGCAATCGCTCGGGCTGTATCGGCCGAAATTGCTGTCTTTGCCTCTTCAGGAGCGAGAACGCTCTTCGCATCAAGAGTTGGAGCGCTCGCCTCTTTGTTATGAACTGCGGCGAAGATGGATTCAAGTTGAGTTTGGAAATCTTTGGTGACCTCGTCTGCCTCTTCCATCGTGATATCGCCACGTCCGACGAGCGCCTCGATGTAGAGGGTACGGGTAGTCCGTTTTGCATCAATAAGTTTGTACATCAATGGTTGAGTGAAACTTGGCTCGTCACCCTCGTTATGTCCACGACGTCGGTAGCAGATCATGTCGATGACGACATCCTTATGGAATGCCTGGCGGTATTCGTATGCCAAGCGCGCTACTCGGACACATGCTTCTGGGTCATCACCATTGACATGGAATATTGGCGCCTGCACCATGCGCGCGACATCTGTTGCATAGGTTGATGAACGTGCCGCGCTCGGCGATGTAGTAAATCCAACTTGGTTATTGATGACGATATGAAGTGTGCCGCCAGTTCGATAACCTGCTAATTGCGAGAGATTGAGCGTCTCGGCGACAACACCTTGCCCAGCGAATGCAGCATCGCCATGGAGCAGGATTGGAACGACAGAGAATGCATCGCGAATATTGATCTTGTCCTGCTTGGCACGGACGATTCCTTCGAGTACTGGGTTGACCGCTTCAAGGTGTGATGGGTTAGCAGCAAGGTAAACCTTCGTTTGCGCGCCAGAATCTGCCGTAAAGACAGATTGCGTTCCGAGGTGATACTTCACATCTCCTGAACCTTGTACGGAATTATCTTGGTAATGGCCTTCGAACTCTTGGAAGATCTGGCCGTGAGGCTTACCTGCGACGTTTGCGAGCACATTGAGACGTCCACGGTGCGGCATTCCGATACAGACTTCATCGAGTTTCTCTTCGGCTGCCGCAATCAAGATTGCATCAAGGATAGGAATGACCGATTCGCCACCCTCGAGTGAGAATCGTTTCTGTCCAACGAACTTAGTTTGTAAGAATGTCTCGAACGCCTCTGCGCTATTAAGTTTGCGAAGGATCCGAAGTTGTTCCTCGCGATCCATTCGCTCCACCGGCACCTCAAGTCGCGCTTGCATCCACTTACGTTCTGCAGGGTTACTCAAGTGCATGTATTCGATACCGATGGTGCGGCAATAGGCATTACGAAGGATGCCGAGGATGTCGCGTAATTTCATAAAAGGTTTGCCACCGAAGCCACCTGTAGCTACTTCACGATCAAGATCCCAGAGGGTCAGGCCGTGGGTGACCGTGTCGAGATCGGGGTGGATTCGTAATTTAAATTCGAGTGGATCAACATCTGCCATGAGATGTCCACGGCTGCGGAAGGCATGGATAAGTTCTTGGACTCGTGCAGTCTTATGGATGTCATCATCCTTGCTGCGATCAAGATCGGTATTCCAGCGGATTGGTACGTAAGGAATGCGAAGTGCGGTGAAAATCTCGTCGTAGAAATTGTCGGCGCCTAGTAGGAGCTCATGAATACGACGGAGGAAGTCCCCTGATTGAGCGCCTTGAATGATGCGGTGGTCGTAGGTGCTGGTGAGAGTTACCACCTTGCTCACTGCCATTCGCGAGAGAGTCTCTTCGTTTGTTCCCTGGAACTCTGCTGGGTACTCCATCGAACCGACGCCAAGAATGAGGCCTTGGCCTTCCATCAATCGCGGTACCGAGTGAACCGTGCCGATTGTGCCGGGGTTAGTGAGCGAGACAGTTGTGCCTGCGAAATCCTCAACAGTGAGCGAACCTGCTCGCGCCTTCTTGATAAGGGATTCATAAGTCTCAAGGAATTGGGCGAAATCCATCGCCTCGCATCCTTTTATGGAGGGGACGAGTAGTTGGCGCGTTCCATCAGATTTTGCTAAGTCAATTGCGATACCAATATTGATGTGATCTGGCCTACCAATCGCAGGCTTACCTTCGATAGTTGTGTAATACGCATTCATCTCCGGCATTGCGCGAAGCGCTTTCACCATTGCATATCCAATGAGGTGAGTGAATGAAACTTTTCCACCCCGGGCACGTTGCATGTGATTGTTAATGACGATTCGATTATCGATGAGCAACTTAGCGGG
>JBEAMN010000007.1:0-9666 GCA_041165945.1 Actinomycetota bacterium | reverse complement strand
GAGAGTTCTCCGGCACATTCTCTAGCTGAGGTAATTCTTGAATGTGGAGGAGTGCGGTGAATGAGTTGCTAGCACCCATCCATTTCATCGGCATTGGTGGCGCTGGAATGAGTGGTATTGCGCGAATATGTATCGATAGAGGTTTTGCAGTCTCTGGTTCTGATGCAAAGGATTCAACTGCCTTACAGGCGCTGACCCTACAAGGGGCGACTATCTATGTCGGACATGATGAGGCGCATATTGCAGATGCGAGAACTGTTGTCGTTTCCAGCGCTATTCGCGAGGAGAATAGTGAGTTACGAGGCGCCCGAGCACGTGGAATCTCGGTGATTACCAGAGCACAAGCGTTGGCGACCCTACTTAAGGGATACACCTCGGTAGCGGTAGCGGGGACTCATGGCAAAACCACTACTACCTCAATGCTAACCATCACTTTGCAGGGCTTAGGGATGGATCCCTCGTTTGCAATCGGAGGAACTCCTCATGATTCTCGAGCCAATTCTCATCATGGAACTGGGAAAGTCTTCGTGGTCGAAGCAGATGAATCTGATGGTTCCTTTATCGAATACCACCCTGATTATGCGATAGTCACCAATGTCGAAGTCGATCATGTCGATCATTTTGCTGATGAACAGGCAATCAATAGCGCATTTGAAGCGCTCGTAGCTACCGTGAAGAAAGGTGTAATCCTTTGCGCAGATGATTCAGGTAGCGCGCGCCTTGCTGCATTTGCACGGAAACGTGGGTTGGAGAGTTATTTATATGGTCAAGCGGCGGAGGCAGATTTACGTATCTCCCATATGCATACCGGCTCCGATAAATCCTTATACCGAGCCACATGGCAGGGTAAGACTCTCGGCGAAGTAACCATCTCCATTCCGGGCGCGCACAACGTACTCAACTCTGCAGCCGCGCTTGCAATGGCTCTGGTAATCAATGCACCTGCTAGCGAGGCTATCGCTCACCTGGGCACTTTTTCGGGGGTGGGAAGACGCTTTGAATTACGAGGAAGCGCGCGAGGTATTCGAGTCTTCGATGATTACGCACATCATCCGACCGAAGTTCACGCCACTATCGCCACCGCTCGATTGGTCGCTCCATCGGGGCGAGTGATCGTGATTTTCCAACCTCATCGCTATTCCCGAACAGCAGCCTTTAGCAATCAATTTGCCGAGTCACTGCGCCATGCCGACTTTGTTCTGCTCCTTGATATATATGGAGCAGGAGAGAGACCTATGCCGGGAGCAAGCAGCGCTGCTATCTCATCAAGTATTAATGCTTTGGGGGGCGCGAGCATCTTTGAGCCAAATTTGATGACGGCTATTGAAGCGGCAGTGAATTTTGCTAAAGAAGGGGATCTCATTCTGACGATGGGAGCAGGGGATGTGACCTCGTTGCCCCCTCAGATAATCGCGGCGATAAATGAACTCCAAAGTTAAACGAATCTCCTTACCTCTACTTATCATTGCTGTACTGGGGTACTTACTAGGATGGTCAAGCCTTCTAGAGGTACGCACCATCGAGGTGACAGGAATTGAAGGGGCGCGAACGCTCACTGAGAAGAGAGTGATCAAAGCAAGTGGGATAAGAGTTGGTGACAAGTTGGCCCGAGTGAGCACCGGCTCAGTTGCTCGCGCTTTGGGCAAGTACCCTGAGATTGCCCGAGTGGAGATAAATCGGAAACCTCTCCACGCTGTCGAAATTGGCGTGACCTTACGTTCTATCGATGTAGCAATTGCGACGACGAAAGGGCGATTCCTTCTCGGTGACTCCACCGGTGTGACCTTTGTCGAAGTCTCAAAGGCGCCTCGGGGAATCCCCGTTATCACCGGCGATCGCCGCTTCCTCAAAGATGGGTTGGATATTTACTACTCACTGCCAAAAAAAATCAAAACCCGGGTCGATACCATCGCGCTGCCCAGCAGCGCCTCAATCGCCTTCTCACTTCGTGGTGGGCTGACAATATTGTGGGGGAGCGCAACCGATCTCGAGGCGAAGTTAACCGTTCTTGCTGCGCTTTTGGAGGCGCCAGAGAATAAGAGGGCGCGTTTCATCGATATTGCCACTCCACTAACTCCCACAGTTCGATGAGTAAGTAATTCTTAGTGCGCGACACAGCGAAAAAAAAGCGCGTTGGTATTTGTAGCGCAGCGATTTTGCCTCTACCTTCTCGCCACGTTTTGAGATAGCGCTCACTCTCAAGTAGAGAATGAGGGTTATCTCCTGTCGAAAGGCGCAGCAGTGGTCACCCCACAAAATTATCTTGCAGTAATCAAAGTCGTTGGAATTGGTGGCGGTGGAGTTAATGCTGTAAATCGAATGATTGATGTGGGTTTGAAAGGCGTCGAGTTCATCGCAATTAACACCGATGCGCAAGCGTTGCTCATGAGCGATGCAGATGTGAAATTAGATATTGGCCGAGCTGTCACTCGAGGATTAGGCGCAGGTGCATCGCCTGATGTTGGAAGACAGGCAGCAGCCGATCATGAGGAAGAAATTCGTGAAGTTCTCCGTGGCTCAGATATGGTTTTTGTGACAGCAGGTGAAGGTGGCGGAACAGGAACGGGTGGTGCGCCAATAGTTGCGCGAATAGCGCGAGAATTAGGAGCATTAACAGTTGGAGTAGTCACTCGACCTTTTACCTTTGAAGGTAAGCGCCGCGCAGCTCAAGCCGAAGAGGGAATCTCTGCGCTACGGAAAGAGGTTGATACGTTGATCGTTATTCCCAACGATCGATTGTTATCAATTTCCGACCGGACCATCACTGCTCTCGAAGCATTTAAGAGCGCTGACCAAGTATTACTTGCCGGCGTCCAGGGAATTACCGATCTGATCACAACTCCTGGTCTGATCAACCTAGACTTCGCCGATGTGCGTTCAGTGATGTACGGGGCCGGTTCTGCGTTGATGGGCATCGGCTCTGCGCGCGGGGATAATCGCGCTACCCGGGCAGCGGAGACGGCAATTGCAAGCCCACTACTCGAAGCCTCCATCGATGGCGCTCATGGGGTACTCCTCTCCATTGCCGGTGGCTCAGATCTCGGGCTATTTGAGATTAGTGAAGCGGCAGAGTTAGTTGCCGCCTCGGCCCACCCCGATGCAAATATCATTTATGGCACCGTTATCGACGATGCGCTCGGTGATGAAGTTCGCGTGACAGTCATCGCTGCTGGTTTCGAAAGTGGAGAGCCAACCAAAATCGATGTGCCGGTCATTGAGACTCCCATCGCACCGACTCGAGAGAAGAGCGATCCCCTCGAAGTAGCTGCCTCAGTTCCTGCTGGGAGCGCGCTCGGGGGCGGAGCAACTCGAAAGCGAATCATCTTTGAAGAAGATGGCTCCGTTGATGAACTTGATGTTCCAGATTTCCTCAAGTAATTCACGTTAGGAGCCCACTGCAGGTGGAGAGTCGAGCAATCTTCACTTCGCGCTCTGGTGGAAAAAGTGGCGCGCCTTATGGAACGCGAAATCTCGCACTTCATGTGGGGGATGATCCGGAACTGGTACGCCAGAATCGTGAGGATTTAGCTCATGAACTCTCGATAGCTTCGGAGAGGCTCTTCTTTATGGAGCAGAACCATGGCGTTGACATTCAGATCGTTGATGAAGCAAGTGACCACCGAAAGGTTCGCACCTGCGATGCTCTGGTCACCTCCACTCCACAGACTGCACTTGCGGTGTTGGTTGCAGATTGCGCACCCCTACTTATCCGTGGAGAGCGCTCATCTGCAGCAGTTCATGTCGGATGGCGAGGGCTCTTTGGCGGAATAGTCGAGAAGGTGCTCGAGAGATTTGCAGAGGAGCGATTTTCTGCATCTATTGGAGCCACGATATGCGGGGAGTGTTATCAGATAGGCGAGGATCTTCTCTCTCAAGCGCAAGAGCGCGGCTTCGTTACGGGAGCGCAGACTCTGGACATCCCGCGCTCAATTCTGAAAATTCTCCATGAGCAGAGCGGTAATCGCTTGATCGCTGCGCAGTGGAATGGAATCTGCACCTTCGAAAGTAACGAACATTTCTCATATCGACGTGAGGGCAGAACTGGCCGTCAAGCAGGAGTGGTGATTCATGGTTCGTAGCCAAGAGATTTCTCGCAATCTCTCACGCGTTGAAGAAGAGATGAATCACGCTCTGGAACTTTCAGGGCGTGAACGATCAGAGATCACGTTGATAGCAGTGACTAAGAATTTCCCAGTGAGCGATATCGAGATACTTTATGATTTGGGGATTAGGGAGTTCGGCGAGAATCGTGACCAAGAGGCGCGGGAGAAAGTTCGATATTTCCAGGAGTCCTCTCATCATCAATTCGAGAGCATGAGATGGCATTTTCAGGGACAACTGCAACGAAATAAGTTGGCATCAATAAGTTCCTGGGCTCACATGGTCCACTCTGTCGATGATAAGAAATACTTGAAAGGGCTCTCCGAAGGGGCGGTTAAAAATGGGCGCCATATCCAGTGCCTGATTCAGATTTCTCTGGATGAGTACCCCACCGCTGGTCGAGGTGGAACTGATGTAGCGGGAGCGCGCGAGATCATTGCTACCTTCGAGCGCGAGCAGAATCAGCTCCTGGGAATCACCCTGGCGGGAGTAATGGGGGTGGCCCCCCTCAACAAACCACCTGCTGAGGCCTTTTCTCGTCTAGCTGAGATTTATGCTGGGATTGGATCTGGGAGTGGATCTGAAATGAAGATTCTCTCAGCGGGGATGAGTGGGGACTTCCGTGAGGCAATTCTCGCCGGTGCGACACATCTTCGGATTGGCTCGTCAATCCTCGGTTCTCGCTAGCGCGACCTGTAACTTTATACATTATGTCTAGCCCACTTCGTAAAGTCGCGCTCTATCTTGGTCTCGTCGATGACGGCGCAGATGAAGTAACTCCGACAACTCCAGTAGCTCCTGCTACTCCTGTTACGTCAACTTCGAGGAGCGGTGCAAGCCGTTTCTTCTCACGTTCTCAAGAGGAGATTGCTCCAGCAGTTCGTCCGGTTTTAGAGCCAGCACAACGCTTCAAATCAGTCGAGAGCGTAACTCCGGTCTACCGTGAAGAGCCGGTTTTGGATCGCATCATCACCCTTCATCCCCATAGCTACAACGATGCGCGAATGATTGGTGAACATTTTCGTGACCATACTCCAGTGATTATGAATCTCACCGACATGGATGACGCTGATGCAAAACGCCTCGTTGATTTTGCAGCCGGGTTAGTCTTCGGCCATCGCGGCTCCATTGAGAGAGTCACAGCCAAGGTCTTCTTACTCTCCCCGCCCAATGTGAAGGTAAGTGCTGAGGATAAGTTCGCCGCTGCTGAGGCAAGCTTCTTCAATCAGAGTTAATATCGCTCCATGAGCGTCATAGGGTCCTTACTCGCAACTATTCTTCAATTATTTATTTACATACTTATTGGTCGCTTGATTTTTGACTACGTGAGAATGTTTGCGCGTAATTGGCGACCTAAGGGAGTAGCGCTTGCCCTCGTCGAGTTGATCTATGCGATTACAGATCCGCCCTTGAATTTTGCTCGTCGATTTATTCCACCAATTCGCATGGGTGCGGTCAGTTTCGACTTGGCTTATATTGCCGTCTTTCTTCTAGCTTCGCTTCTCATACCCTTTGCACGCATGCTCTAAATCAAGCCTTACGCAACTCCACTACAAACGAGAGCTCATCGTCAGATTCTCGTTCGGGCAGTTTGAGTTGTGAGTTATGGGAAATTTCCAGCGCGAGTACCTCTGCTGCGATTTCTGCGCTGCTGAGTTGGAAAGCTTTAGTAATTTCGCTGTCGCCATTCCAGGATACGTAGATTCGATCTGAGACATGAAAACCATTTCGTTTCCGATCTTCTTGAATCACTCGAATGATTTCTCGCACGTAGCCCTCGGTGATCAATTCTGGAGTCAAGGTTAGGTCAAGAGCCACCGAAGTGCCATCATGGGTGGCAACAGCCCATCCTGATTTCGGTGTCTCGGTGATGACAAGGTCATCAGCGGTGATCTCAAAGGTTGTGGAGAGCTTTGCCACTCCTGTACCTGCGCGCACGGCATGAACCAATTCACCCGGGTTAGCCGCCGCGATCAACTTTGCCACCTCTTGCACCGAAGCGCCGTACTTTGCTCCCAAACTTCGGAAGTTTGCCTTCACTGAATAGGTCACCAAGTCTGCGCCCACTTGAGAGATATCTTCGATTCGGTGGACATTGAGCTCTTCGGAGATCTGCTCTTGGAGCTCCTTATCAAGGAGCGCATACCCGGCAACAAGCGCTCGACCGAGCGGTTGGCGAATCTTTACCTGGGAAGTTGAGCGAGCTGCCCGACCTAATTCAACAATCTGACGAGTAGTTTCGACCTTCTTGAGAAGTTCGCTATCGATTCGTGAGGGGTCAACGCGTGGGAAGTCGGCAAGATGAACCGATTCCGGTAGCGAACTATCTACTGGCCGAAGGGCTTGTTGCCAGACCTGTTCAGTGATGAAGGGGACCATTGGCGCCATAAGAAGAGTGAGCTTCTCGATGCAATGGTGAAGGGTTTCCAGCGCAGCCGATTCGCCATCCCAGAAACGTCGACGGGAGCGGCGCACATACCAATTAGAGAGGTCATCGATAAAAGTGGAGAGCGCCCGTCCGGCCTCTTGTGAATCGAAGTTGCTCAAAGCCGAATCGACAATGCCAGTAGTCTCGTTGAGCTTGGCGATGATCCAGCGATCGAGAGAGTGCTCAAGGGTCAGCGTTCCGGTTGGAGTGAATTGGGCAACGCTCCCGTAGAGAGTAAGGAACGAGACGGTATTCCAATAGGTGAGGAGGGATTTTCTAATAACTTCGGTGATCGCATCATGTCCAACGCGACGCGCTGCCCAGGGAGAACCGGCAGCAAGCATGAACCAGCGAACGGCATCAGCGCCATGTCGATCCATGAGCGGCATCGGCTCCAACACATTACCTAAATGCTTACTCATCTTTCGCCCATCCTTATCCAGGATGTGTCCGAGACATAGAACAGTTTTATAAGAGGATTTATCAAAGACCAAAGTCCCAATTGTCATCAGCGTATAGAACCAACCACGAGTTTGATCAATCGCCTCGCATATGAAATCCGCAGGATATGTCTCTGCGAATGCTTCTTCTGACCCTTGTCTATGCGGATATCCAAGTTGGGCAAATGGCATTGCGCCGGAGTCATACCAGCAATCGATAACTTCGGGTACCCGCCGCATCGTTCCTGAGCATTGTGAGCAAACGATTGTGACGTCATCGACGAAAGGGCGATGGGGATCTAGTTGCGAGTAATCCTCTTTCGCCAATGCTGAGAGTTCAGCGAGAGATTCCACGCAGACCATATTCTCTGGATGGTCATTCTCGCATCGCCAAATAGGAAGCGGTGTGCCCCAATATCGATTTCGCGATAAGGCCCAATCGATATTATTTTCTAACCAATCTCCATAGCGCCCACTCTTGATTGTTGATGGATGCCAATCAGTCTTTGCATTCTCTCTAAGGAGCGCCTCTTTTATCGCAGTAGTTCTGATGTACCACGATGGTTGCGCGTAATACATCAATGGAGTGTGGCAGCGCCAACAATGCGGGTAGGAGTGATCGTAGCTCTGTTGTTTAAAGAGTAATCCGCGTGATTTCAACTCTCGTACTAGAGGTTTATCAGCATCTTTGAAGAATTCCCCAGCAATTAAGGGAAGTGTCGTGTCGAAGGTGCCATCACCACGAATCGGATTGACCACGGGAAGGTTGTACTTACGACAAACCTGTAAATCGTCGGCGCCAAAAGCGGGGGATTGATGGACTAATCCAGTGCCATCCGTGGTGGTGACGTACTCTGCAAGTACTACAAAATGTGCATCTGGAATCTCTAGCCATTCGAATGGTCTCTGATATTTCGTATGTTCTAACTCGCTACCAATGAATTTCTTGGTAACGGTAAATCCTTCTCCAAGAGATGAGAGTAAATCTTCCGCAACAACTAATCGTTCGCCTTCACTGTTCTCGGCAAGCAGATAGGTGACATCAGGGTGTACGGCGATTGCGGTATTGGAAACTAATGTCCATGGGGTTGTGGTCCAGACTAAAAATGATGCGCCAACCTCTTGGAGCGGACCCGAGGTAATGGGGAATTTCACATAGACCGAGGGGTCTGTGATGTTCTCATAGCCTTGGGCAAGTTCGTGATCGGATAGTCCAGTTCCGCAACGCGGGCAATACGGTGCGACGCGATGATCTTGGACAAGAAGCCCTTTCTTCCAAATTTGTGCAAGCGACCACCACACGCTCTCTACATATTCGCTCGACATCGTCCAATACGCCTGATCGAAGTCGACCCAGAAACCCATCCGCTCGGTCATCTCGGTAAAAGCATCGACATGGCGCACAACCGACTCTCGACATTTTTGATTGAAGGCGGCTACGCCAAACTTCTCGATATCTTGCTTTCCGGTAAGTCTGCAACGAGTTTGGCTGGAGTGATTGAACTTCTTGATACCCCTGAGGCAAATGTGAAGAAAATCAAGAGCGCGGTCACTGATACCGGTCGAGATGTTACTTTCGATGAGGTAAATAAACCGGGAATTAGCAATTTACTCTCAATCTACAGCGCAATCTCTGGTCGCGCTGTGGCAAGTATTGAAGCCGACTATGTAGGCAAGGGTTACGGTGATTTCAAGAAAGATGTTGCTGAAATCGTGACAGAGACTCTCAGGCCAATACGAGAGGCCGCGCTTGGCTACCTCCACGATGAGCAAGCGCTTCTGGAAATTTTGAGCGAAGGTGCGCAGCGTGCAGAAGCGGTGGCATCCAAGACGCTTTCAATTGTTTATAAATCGCTGGGATTATTTCCCCGATCGTAAGAATCAGACCAATTCGCCGACTGGTTCGACCTTTCCGACAGCCTCAAATCCCCAGTCAAATAACTTTTTCGCCAATGCATCTCGGCCATATCTAAGGTGCATAAAGGTAATGATGATCATCCGCCCATCACGTTCGGCGATTCCAATATAAGTATTTCGCCCCTTGGTGGTGTAACCAGTCTTTACCCCAATGACACCGGGATAAGTAAAGATTAATTTATTTAAATTTATTATCTTACGATCGACATTTCGTGGACCAGATTTCGGGAATATGTAGGTTTTAGTTGCAACAATCTTTCTAAAATTCTTCTCTTTCATCGCCGCACGAGCAATCAAGGCTAGGTCGTATGCGCTCGAGACTTGACCAGGCGTATCTAGACCATGAGGGCTTTTTGGGATGGTGTCATATGCTTGAATTGAACGGGCTTTGGCGAGCATGAGTGCGGAAGTTTTCTTAATTCCTCCACTCATGGTTGCTAAAGCGACCCCCGCATCATTGCCTGACCCCAACATCAATCCGTACCAAATATCACGTACGGTGTAGGTGCGGTTCTTCCACATGCCTACCTTGTTACCAATTGTGCTTGCTTCACGCCATGAGGCCTTGTAGCGCTTATCCATATTTATTCGAGACATCAAAGTAAGTGCTGTCAAGGTTTTCAAGGTACTAGCTGGTGGCAATTTCTTATGTGGACTTTTGGCAGCAAGAACTTCACCAGTTTCGAAGTCTGCGATCACGTAGGAGAGTGCAGAGGTGCTTGGCGGAGCAGATACTCCATCACCTTCGACTGAATTGACGATGACTCCGCTCTCACCCAA
>JBEAMN010000006.1:0-2708 GCA_041165945.1 Actinomycetota bacterium | reverse complement strand
TTGAGGCGATCTGAGATGCGGATGGTCAGGTCTGCGCTGGTGCACGAGCCCCAACGCTCGCGCATCGCTCTCCAACTTACCGAAATGGGTCGTTCCGTAATTTCTGGGGCGAGTCTGGTGAGCAAGCCATCGATTCTGGCTGCCAAATCTTCTTCGCCAGGGGTTCGCGCCGCCTCTTGGCTACGAATCTTGGCAATCATTTCGGGGACGATTGCGCGTTCATCGGCCTTACTGAGACGGGCCGGGATAGAGATGACTATTCGACCACCCTGGCGATAGGCCGAGATGCTCTTTTTTCGGCGAGTAGAACGGATGACAAGAATCTCACCCTCTTCAATTCCAGGAAGTGTGACGTCGACGAATTCTCCATCTACTAACTCTCGACTAGTCATTGAGGAAATGTAGCGCCGATCTCGCAAAAAATATGGAGATGCACTTTTCTTGACAGAAAAAAATTTCTGTGTCTGACCGATTCCTATTTGATTCTCATGAAATTTCGTCGTACTTTGCGCCTACGAAGTCCTCGGATAACCGTTTGATATCAGCAAGGGGAAGGCTGATATCAAAATGTGCGCCCGGGGACTTCGCTTTTCTATTCCAGCACAAAATCCGAATTAAAGAAGACCGCTGAGGTCATCGGGCACTTGGGTTGACGAGAGAAATGCCAGCGGATCAAGAATCTCTTCTGCTGTGGGAAGAATTCCACTCCACAGTGCATCACGTGCAGCTACATCTTTTTCTTCACGAACCTTTGACCAGAACGCGCTCGCCTCTCGTGCAAGCTTCGGTGAAACTTCCAAACCTAAAAGTGATTTGAAGAGCTGTTGTGCAGGCGCGTTGGTTGCGCGTTGGCGTCGAAACATTTCGCGAAGTTGTGAAATTGCAGGTAAACGTTCTCCGGAAGCTTGATTAGTAACATCATCAGCCCAACCATCAACGAGTGCAAGTGCAGTTTCTAGTTTTGAAAGCGCAGCTCGTTGTTGAGGTGTTTCTTCTGGAGTAAAGATTCCATTATTAAGTGCGATAGTGAATGAATTTTCACCAGCAGTTGGGTCAATCTGAGATGGATCAAAGTTCTGCATGGCATCGAAAGCTTGTCTTTGAATTGCTTCCATATCGATGTGAATGCCGCTCCCATATTCGACTATCGCACTTCTGATATACCCCACTATCCAAGGATTATGAGCAAATAAACGCGCTATTGCTGCTTCTCGCAAGGCATGGAAGAGATAGACCTCTGACTTTGGAATTTCGAGATCGGTGCTCCATTTTTCAATATTTTCCGGAATCAAAATTGGGCGAGCAGGATCAAGGAGTGGAAGAGCAACATCGTGTGCGCCAGTTGCAGTTGCGCTGATACTGCCTATGGCTTGACCCAGTTGAGTTGCAATGAGCGAACCAATAAAGCTGCGGAGCAATCCAGCAATAGCGCCCATGGAATTCGCTAGAGCTTCACCTTCTCCTTCTGGCGCCTCTGCACCTTGCGCTGCCATGGCCTGATCCAGCAATCCTGAGATTGCCGACGCTAATCCAGTAGCCAATGGCTCCATAGTTGCTTGCCATCCGGGGAGAGTGGTGTCCACCCAATCAAGGCGACTGAGAGCAGTAGGTGTAGTACCACTTGAGGTGGCGGGAAAAACTGTCGCTTCATTGAGCCAAAGTTCTGCAATCTCCAGAGCGTTTTTTACAACTGTTACGTCATTAGTTCCGAGCGGCTCTGAACCTTGCGCTTGGACAAATTTCTTTGCAGTATCCCTGACAACGCTCTGAGGAAGCGCCTCTTGTTTGCCTTTACCCCCAGGGAAAAAATTTGCAAAAGGATTGATAAATCCTGCGGGGTTAATTCCTAGCTCTTGAAATTGCTTCTGGATCTGTTCTTGCATTTGGCGCATCATCGCCGCAAAATCATCAGGCTTTTGATTCTCGTCATCGTTATTGTCGGGAGTAAATCCAAACGGTGTCACTACTAACTCCCTCACCTGTGCGATGTGTGGCTCACATGACTTTCTATCGAAGGTCAAAATTCTATCTGTGGGTTGTAACGCCGGCAGTGTAGAAAATCTTCCCGAAAAGCCGAGTTGTCTCGTGAGGGCTAGGATGAGCCCGTGATCTCATCCCTTGCAAGCAGCACCGCTTTTGCAGCCCTTATTTGGTGGATAGTCCCTATTACGGGCCTATTAGGTGGCTTGGGCTATGTGATCTGGGTGTCAAAATTTAAGAGCAAATTCGAAACTGAAACGTCGCGTTCTGTAGGTCAATTCCAGAGATTTCAAGATTCTTTCCGTAGCGATTCAAACCAAAAATCTTCTCTACCTGAAGATGGTCCAGCGCCATATGAAAAACTGTAGTTAGAGCCGGACAAGCCGATGCGCTTCTCCCGCACCCCTTTGCTTGTCAGACTTCTTTTTTTCTTCGTTATCGCTCTTCCGCTGGCAACTCCAGTTAATTTTGTGGTAATTCAGCCAGGAGAAGCGGCGCCGTTATTTCCTAAAATTTTGAAAATTAACAAGGAGTATCAGCAACGTATTGCTACATATAAACCTGACGGACAGATGTATCTGCTATCTATCTGGGTTTCCAATCCCGATGCGAAAGTCCTTGGCGCTGAAATTGTGCAGTGTTGGGTGCGCTCAGATTGTGCCGTTATTCCGCGTTCTGCTGTGTATGAAAAAGGTACTGACACTAACACTGAAGTAAAGAAAGCAACC
>JBEAMN010000005.1:0-3313 GCA_041165945.1 Actinomycetota bacterium | reverse complement strand
TCTGACCAGCAGCGCGCATCCAGCTCATCTTCGCCGCGAAACGGGGGAGTAATCGTAAAATCGTGGCAATATAAGCCATCGTGAGTAGTGGCGCTCCAACAAGTGAGACCAAGACAGAAATCAAGTAAATAGCTTCAGAAGTATCAGCAGCATTCTCATTGCTGAGATAGATCGTTCCAGCCACCAGTTGAAGCGGAATTCCATAGCCGTAACCGATGAACATCCAGCGTTTGGCGTTGATAACGCCAGAGTCGTTCGAAAGCGCAGACGCTCGGGCAGCGCGCAATCCCAATAGGAAAGCAACGAATGCCAGCCCACCCATAATGAAGACCCCCGAGCCAAAGAAACCAATCACCCAAAGTTCTAGTCGTGGTGCGATGGATTCAAGATATGTACCAGATCGCATTACGTCATCAAGTGCGCTGGGTGGTAACGCTTCCAAATTGGGATCACTTCGCTCGGCAAAATAAATAGCTGTGGCAACGAGAGTTAATAACAGTGTTTGTACTGTAAAAATCCCAACTGCCCATCGTTTGATGGTCTTGTCTTGGCGGAAGAAGAAGAGTGCAAGCAGTAGTCCAAAGAGGCCATAAGCGAAGAGAATGTCGCCCTGCCAAAGGAAGGTGAAGTGAAGTGCGCCAATAATCATTAAGTACATACAACGTTTGAGCCAGCGTCTACGATTACTCCGCTCGCCTTGGACGATGTAGTGCGAGCTATAGCCATAGAGGAATGAGAAGAGCAGATAGAACTTTCCCTGGAATAGCGCGAAGAGAATGAAGGCGGCACTACCGCTAGCAAACCCCTCGATCCACTGACCGCGTGCGCCCTCGGCGCTATCGACTGCAAAGAACTGAATATTGACTAGCAGGATTCCAAGTAGAGCGAATCCTCGTAATACATCAGGTGCTACATCGCGTTCGCGTGTCATCATTATGTCCTCTTCTAAACTAGACTGAATGTCAGATCAAAAGCAGCCATGACCGCTGCGATTCCTGAAGCCCAGAGCACCATGCTCAACGTGACTATGAGTGAAGCACGGAGGGGTTTTACTCCAGCGGCCACTGCTGCCGCTGCGGCAAATTGTGTTCCGATAATGAGTGGGCCCAAGATTGCTAGCCCATAGATTCCGTATTTATCAAAGGCCTTGAGCGCCTTCTCGAACTTAGGAGATTCGCCCGTCTTGCCGTTGGCAAGTCGCTTTTTGATGATGCGCTCCCGGATGCTCGAACCTAAATAAGCGAATAAGAAAATGGTCAGCCCATTTCCGATCACAGCTGCCACTACAACAGCGAGCGGATCTAGACCAAAGACTATGCCGGCAGGCACCACTGCAATCGCTTCCATCCAAGGAATTGCTCCTGCGATGAAGACTCCTAGCAGTCCGAGATTTTCAAGGTACATTTAATTCGTTCTTTTTAGATGTCTTTTTCGCGCCAGGCGAGAGTCATGGATGGCAGTGAAGCGAAGGCGAAGAGTACTGCGATAAACAGATAGCTACCATCGTTTCCTTCTCCTTGAAACAGACTCACTCCGGGTCCATAAATTAGAAGAATCATCAATCCCATCGTGATGTAACCCATTAAATAGTAAGAGTATCTAAATGAGGTGTTACGAATCTTGATTTGTCGCTCATCTAGGAGCTCGTCGGGAGCATCGGCAATACCGCGAACGCTTACTCTAAGGAGCAAATAACCAACAATGGTTGAAAGAACGACCAATATTGCAGTTGTGCTGAATATGACTAGTTGAGCTCCTTGAGAAATTGTCAGATTAGCCTTAAGGACTGGCCAGTAACTGCCTAATGAAAGCACGAGAAAACCCAACGTCATAATAATCACAAGTATCCTTCGATTTCGCTGTAGCCGAAGCCACGCGAATTTAGAATTCTGATCATTGAGAAGGGACTTAACGCCTTTTTCTGTTACCCCCTCAAACCAGTAGATCTTGTTATTTTTTGGCATGCTTATTTTCCTTTCTTAAAGGCAGTCATGGAGAAGAGTTCAGAAACCGATTGGTTAAGTGCTTCGGAGATGCGAAGGGCTAGGACGAGGGAGGGGCTGTATTCCTCACGCTCGAGGTAGCCGATGGTCTGGTAGTGGACCCCTACCTGGTCAGCGAGCTCCTGCCGAGTAAGCCCTAGGGCGGTGCGCGCCTGCTCGATCCGGTTGTAGACCGGCTCTTCGGGATTTCGGCTCATACATATAGCATAAATGCTATGTAGCATTAATGCAACATAAGCACGTTACCTCCGGTGGTAATGCTCCAGATTCCATGCGCGAACCCCACCTGCCACGCCGGCGGAATTGGGAACGATCACTACATCATCGCCCATGCGTTTTAGGTCTTGAGGGCGAATCAATCTGGCATTTCCGCCGCCGATATATAGCCGATCCCATGCGAAGACTGGTCGCAATTCTTCTACCATCTGTCGGATTCTTCTCGACCAAAAAATATTGCCCAAGCGCTTACGTTCATGCTCGCCAATCCACCTGTCATAGCTGGTGCCGCGACGAACTGTGGCGTGGGAGAGCTCAAAGTGTGGCGCTAACTTTCCTCCGTAAAAGATCGCAAAACCTAACCCAGTGCCTAAAGTGACAACTACTTCATAACCGGTTCCAGTTATGATGCCAGCCCCGTGCACCTCGGCATCATTGAGAACAAGAGTGGGAATACCAAGTTTGTTGGAGATGGCGCTTTGCGCATCAAAACCACTCCAGGCCTCAAGCAACTCCGGTTCAGCCTTGGTGTTGGGGCCTTTGATGTTCACGTAGTGTGGAATAGCCACGACTACACCGTTACGAATCATGCCGGGCATACCGACGGTAGCTCGATATGCCTTTGGTAAGCCAGAAGCGATTTCAGCAATTGTGTCGACGAATCGGGTAGGAGAGAGCGGGTAGGGAGTTTCAATCCGCCCAGGTTTAGCATGCACAGTGCCGGAGTCATCGAGCACTGAACTCTTCAAGAAGAGCCCACCACAGTCGATAGCGAGCGTGAGGCGTTGGGCCATGACGTGCTTTACTCTTTGACCGCTCCTGCGCTCAAGCCCTCAACCAGATAGCGGTTGAAGAAGATGAAAATAATAATCATGGGAACCAAAGCAAAGAAAGATGCCGCCATCATGTCATTCCATAAAATTCGATACTCGCCAATCAACTGACCAATTGCGAGAGAAACCGTCTTCTTCTCGGCAGTATTGAGAAATACCAAGGCAAAAAGGTATTCATTCCATCCAGCTATAAAGGCATAAATTGCTGTTGCTGCGATTCCTGGCCAAGCGATAGGAAGAATCACAGAAGTAAAAATTTTT
>JBEAMN010000004.1:0-3405 GCA_041165945.1 Actinomycetota bacterium | reverse complement strand
CCGCTAGCTCTTAAGAAACTTGGCTATACCGATGAGACGATCGAAGCGATCGTCGAGTACATCACTTCAAACGGCCATGTTGTTGATGCCCCTGGTCTAAAGCCAGAGCATTACGACGTCTTCGACTGCGCACTTGGAGCGCGTTCAATCGCTCCAATGGGCCACGTCCGAATGATGGCGGCATGCCAGCCATTCCTCTCTGGCGCAATCTCAAAGACCGTTAACCTCCCTGAGGATGCAACGGTTGAAGATGTTGAAGAGGTTTACTACGAAGGTTGGAAGCTAGGACTTAAGGCGATCGCGATCTATCGCGACAATTGCAAGGTCGGCCAACCACTATCTGATGCAAAGGCAACTAAGAAAGAAGAGAGTTCTTCGGTAGCAGCACCTGCTCCTGCAACTCGCAAGCGTCTTCCAAAGTCACGCCCATCGCGCACCACTTCATTCTCCGTTGGTGGTGCTGAGGGTTACATGACCGCCGGAACTTATGAAGATGGCCAACTCGGAGAAATCTTCTTAAAGCTTGGAAAGCAAGGTTCAACTCTTGCTGGAGTTATGGATGCATTCTCAATCGCAGTCTCAATCGGTATTCAATACGGAGTACCGCTAGAAACTTACGTCCAGAAGTTCACAAACTCTCGCTTCGAACCAGCTGGCATGACCGATGACCCAGACATCCGCATGGCCCAATCCATGATGGATTACATCTTCCGTCGCCTTGCTCTTGATTACCTACCTCATGATGTCCGTGCTGCCTATGGAATCTATTCTGCAGCCGAGCGCGCTAACGCTTTGGAGACTGGCGAATATGCCCAGGCTCAAGAAGTTGCAGCGCCATCTGCAGAGCCAGTAATTGAAGCTAAAGCAAAACCAGTTGAAGTGAAGATCGAATCTGCTCCATCCCAAACACCAACTCAAATCGGTTCTTCAACAGAACTACTTGAGAAGATCGCTGGCATAAAGTCCGATGCACCGCTCTGCGTAACCTGCGGAGTAAAGATGCGCGCATCTGGAGCCTGCTATGTCTGCGAGGGTTGCGGATCCACATCTGGTTGCTCCTGATCAGAAAAAAGGTCATAGCAAACTCATAAGGTTCAGCAATGAGCCTTGAAAAGGTCAGAAACGCTCTAGCTGCTGCAATTAATGCGATTGATGGCTCTCCTCGTGAGGGCCAGATCGCCATGGCCGAAGCGGTCGCTAATGCGCTCTCTGATCGTCACCATCTCCTTGTCCAAGCTGGAACCGGAACGGGAAAGTCCCTTGCCTACCTAGTCCCTGCCCTTGTTCACGGCAAGCGGGTACTAGTTGCAACCGCAACATTGGCGCTCCAGCGCCAACTTGTAGAGCGCGACCTTCCTCGAGTTAAGGAAGCCCTCGAAGAAGAGCTAGGACGTGAAATTTCATTTGCTGTTTATAAGGGCGTTGGAAATTATCTATGTCTCCAAAAGATGAACGCAGATGAGAGCCACGATTCCGAAGTATTGGTAGATATCTCAACTCTAGAGCGCGATGCCCGTCGACTTAGAGAGTGGGCGTCAAAACCTGGGATCTCTGGAGATCGCGATGATGCTCCCGAAGTTGATCGAAGAGTCTGGCTCGCTAACTCAACTTCTGGAAGAGAGTGTGTCGGGGCCGATGAATGTAGATTTGGGAGCGAGTGTTTTGCGGTAAATGCAAAGGCAAAGGCCCAAACTGCCGACATTGTCGTCACCAATCACACCTTGCTCGCTATTGAGATTGTCGATTCGCATCCAATACTTCCCGAACGTGATGCGGTCATTCTTGATGAAGCCCATGAATTCATGGATCGCACAACCCAAGCAGTAACCGAAGAATTGACCGCCGGAAGAGTCTCTCGTGCTGCCGCAATGGCCAGAAAACATATGCCTGGCAAACTTGCAAATACTTTTGATAAAGCCGCTGATTCATTTGCCGATGCATTGGATAGCTACAGCAATGATTACCGAAGTAGAAGTGAAGAGGAACGAAGGCTAGTTGAGTTACCTGACGAACTAGTCGCACCGATAAGAAAGGTGAAAGAAGCAGCCGAAGCGGTGGTTGCCGCGATAAATGCAGATAGTGAAATTATCGATCCAGACACGATCGCTGAGCGAGCCCGAGTCAAAGGCGCAGTCAATGAAGTAAAGACAACCGCCCAAAAACTACTGAAAAATAGCGATGGCAGCGTCCTTTGGTTTGAGCCAAATTTCTCAACTCTCTATCTCGCACCGCTGGATGTCTCCTCGGTTCTGCGCGAGAATCTCTTTACCCAAACACCGGTTATTGCTACGAGCGCAACGCTCTCGGTTGGAAAGAGCTTTGATTCGATAGCTAGGAATCTTGGGATAAGTGGTGAATCTGAAGACGAGGAAGATAGCTCTGGGATCGACCCAAGTAATGTCCAGATGCTAGATGTCGGCTCGCCCTTCGATTTTGCCTCCCAAGGAATGCTCTATCTTCCAAAACATCTTCCCGAACCTGGGCGAGATGGACCGAGCGTCGAGGCGCTAGTTGAGCTCGGTGAGCTGATTGATGCCGCTGGTGGCCGAACCCTTGCGCTATTTTCTTCTTGGCGGGGAGTCGAGATGGCCGATGACCATCTTCGCCGAGTCTTGGCTGAACTCCCAATAAAGATCATCACACAAAAGCGCGGCGATAGCGTCGGAACGCTCGTTGATCGCTTCGCTGAAGATCCAAATTCGATACTTCTTGGAACGATGAGTTTATGGCAAGGCGTTGATGTCCCAGGTCCTGCTTGCACGCTAGTTGCGATTGATCGAATTCCTTTTCCAAGACCAGATGACCCGGTGATGTCGGCGCGCGCTTCAAAAGCTGATGCCACGGGAGGCTCAGGGTTTATGCAAGTCTCTCTTCCCCGCGCCGCACTTCTGCTTGCTCAAGGCACCGGAAGATTGATTCGCTCC
Organism: Actinomycetota bacterium; assembly: GCA_041165945.1. Lineage (GTDB taxonomy): Bacteria > Actinomycetota > Actinomycetes > Nanopelagicales > Nanopelagicaceae > IMCC26077. The sequence goes on along the minus strand of JBEAMN010000004.1, from coordinate 481 downwards.
ATAGATGATCGGGGAGTAGTTGCAATTCTCGATTCGCGCATCGTCAATAAGCGATATGGATCGGTCTTACTCAATTCAATGCCGCCACTTTGGCGTACTAGCGAAGGCGATGTTGTTAAGGAATCGCTTCGAAGGCTTAATCAACAATTTCTTGAAGCTGGGCGCTAATTGTTGGCCAGCTCCTTGCAAAACTAGGGTGAAGGTTTACCGAACCTACTTCTTCGATGAGAAACCAGCGTAAATCAATAGTTTCATGGTTATTCTCAAAGACCATACCCTCGGGTTCAAGGTGAGCAACAATCGTTTCATAGCTCCAATCGCCGTGATCGTCGAGATGCGTAAATCGAGCTGTTACATACTTCCCATCAATCCCAATCTCTTCATTACTCTCACGAAGCGCTGCTTCTAGTGCGCTTTCATGCGAATCTCTAGCGCCTCCCGGTATTCCCCACGTATCACCGTTATGCACCCAAGGCGCTCG
>JBEAMN010000003.1:0-5146 GCA_041165945.1 Actinomycetota bacterium | reverse complement strand
TGAAACCATCGGCGCCGATACCGGAGCGACGATCGCAGAGGCGAGCAATTGCCTCTGGCGAAACCTGGATCTGGTCAGCCTCATCTAGCAGGAGGAGAAAATCGTTCTCCGTGCCATGCCCGTAAGTAAGAGTTACTGTCGCCATTAACTCTGATACTAGAGGTTTAGCGTTGGTTAGCGCTTGGCGATTGCGCCGGTGGCCGCGCTCTTGTAGGCGAGCTCAAGCGCATCGACAGTAATCGCGCCTAGCTCACCAGGGGCCATGTTCGCCTCTTTTTTACCAAGCGCCACATCGACCAATCCGTTCGCGGGACCAAAGAAGATGTAGTGGCCAGCATCAGGTGCCACATTTGGCTGATAAATCGTGCCATCGTTGTAGTAAATGTAGACGTAAGAGCGATTAAGGTCGATGAGAAACTGGCCTTCACTTCCTACAGCATGCACAACCACTTCGTGAATATTCTTATTTGCTCCCAGATGTGCCGAAGCTCCAGACATGGTGCCAATCGCACCCTCCTCGAACTTATAGATCACTGCGTCGTGGAGATCCACCGGAGCATTGAGCGGGGCGGCCATAAATGCCATCGCCTCTTTTACACGCGCTGGATAGAGACGGAAGGCAAGACCAAGGGCGTGGGTTAATTGCGCTTGACCGTAACCGCCACCGGAGACTTTGGGGTCGGTCCACGTGCTCTGCTCAGGAATCTGTTCGGGAGATGCATCGGGATAGGCGCCGGTATTGCTGAGCAACTCTCGAGTCTGCGATGCCATTTGAATAGACATCGACTCGAGTTTGCCAATACCGCGCTTTTGGAGTTGTAGATACATATCTTGAATCATCTTTTGATAGTTCCAACCAAAACTTAAAAGAAGTTCGCGGTCAGCCTTCTTCGCAGTGTCAACAAGATCCCACGCATCAGCGCTGGTGATGGTCATGGGTTTCTCGCAGAGCACATGTGCCCCTGAAAGCAAGGCAGCCTTGGAGTGCTCATGATGCAGTCCAGAAGGTGAAGAGACCACGATGATGTCTAGCTCTTGCTTGATGACATCGTGATAATCCTCGGTGGCAACCTTCGCGCCATATTGATTGGCCAGTTTCTTCAATAAATCATCGCCTTTGCGACAGATGGCAACAATCTCTACTTCATCTCGTTTTGAGATTGCTGGGAGGTGGGCCATCGTTGCCCAGGAACCTGCTCCGATAAATCCTGCTCGTAACTTCGCCATGATGATTCATCCAATCTATTGACTAGTCCTACTTATTAATCGTGGTGCCACATCTCGCGGTATGTAAGGAGGTTCCCGTTTCGATCGGTGATATTACGAATGATGTCCTTGAACGATTCTTGCCAACGCGCGTTAACTTCAGTGGCGCCCATCTTCTTCGCAGCAGTTGCCACATCGGGAACTGCCTCGCAATAGCCAACCACCGTGGTGCCATTACGGAAGAGCGTGTAGTTGGTCCACCCGCTATCGGTAAGTGCCTGCTTCATATCTGGCCACAACTCGTCGTGGCGCTTGTCGTACTCAGCTTCCTTACCCTCAAAGAGGTAAATGAAAAAAAGTAACCGTTCCATAGTGAACCGAATCCCTTCTACCTACTTAGCTGACTTAGCCGTCACCTTCGTTTAGCTGCCAGTCGCTCACGGGTAGCATCAAATGAAACCGCCAAGATCAACATTAGACCTTGTGCAACTCGCTGCCAGAACGTTGGCACGTCGAGAAGGATAAGGCCGTTATTCAAGACTCCGATAGTGGTTAAGCCGATAATTGTTCCCCACATCGTTCCTCGGCCACCCGCCAGGCTCGCTCCGCCAAGAACGATTGCAGTGATGACTTCGAGTTCCAGACCTCGCGCAGCATTGGGGTCTCCAGCAGAGAGTTGGGAGCAGAGAATCGCACCGGCTAACGCTGAGGAGAGTCCGGAGAGTACGAAGGTCGCAAAGACGATGCGATTGCTTCGAATACCGACGACACGAGCCGCGTTGGGATTTGAACCGATCGCATAGAGCGAGCGACCAAAACGTGTGCGACGTAAGGTGATAATTCCAGCAACGGCAATCACGAAGAAGATGATGATTGGTAATGGGATGCCTGCAGGTTGTGCAGTTCCAAGCCATTCAAAGTTCTTCATCATCAATGTTTGGCCATTGCCGATAAGCAGCGCCACACCGTAAAGCGTCGCCAAAGTTCCTAATGTTGTAATAAGCGAGTTCACGCCAATGACAGTGACAAAGAATCCATTGATGATTCCAATGGCAAGTCCATATACGAGGACAGCGGTCAATCCCGCTGAGATGCCATAGCTATTGACGACATTTCCAAGAATCATTCCCGACACAGCAGCTGAAGAACCTACCGAGAGATCAACATGTCCTGCGATCATCAACATCGTTCCTGGAATACAGACGATTCCAGTGACAGCTAACGCAACAAAGATGTTCTTAAAGTTATCAACATCCAAAAAGTACGGGCTTGTTACCGTGAAGAAAATGGTGAGCAATACGAGGAAGCCAAGGAGCGGTGCAACATCTGGCATCCGTCTGCGCACCTTTGTCTCCGACTCCGTAACATCATTCTTGCTTTTGCTCATGAGGTACCTAGCTCCTAACTCGCTGCTGCAATTAACTTACTGGCTTCAACGGAATTTCCGGTGAGCTCTGAAACAACTTCTCCTCGTGACATAACAAGCGCTCGATCGGCTAGAAGGACAACTTCTTCGTAATCGGAAGTCGCCACTAGAACTGCCATGCCACTTTCTTTTGCCTGCTTGCGGATAATCTCGTAAATATCCCTACGGGCTCCCACATCGACACCGCGGGTTGGCTCGACGAGCAACAGGATATTAACGCCAGCTTCGAACCAACGAGCAAGTAAGACCTTCTGCTGGTTACCACCTGACAAGGTAGAGATAGTCTGGGTAGAACCGCGTGAAACTATCCGTAGCGCCTCTGCCCACTTATTAAATGCTTGGTGTTCGAGCAATCTGTTGACGAATCCGAACTTGCCCATCCGCTGCCACGAACGAACAGCGAGATTTTCTGCAACAGAACGAACTGGGAAAGAACCAAGACGTTGACGATCAGCAGGAAGGTAACCGATTCCTTGATCTGCCGAGTGAGCCGGCCCTTTTGTCTTGTATTCCTTGCCAAAAATTTCAACTTTTCCAGCCGTGATTGGGCGCAGTCCAAAGAGCGCCTCGCAAATCTCGGATGTACCAGAACCGATCTTTCCAAAAAGAGCTAGCACCTCACCCTTTTCGACGGTGAAACTGACATTTTGAAATTCTGCAAAACTTGTTAAGCCGCTAACTTTTACTGCGGCTCCACCGGTTTCTGCTAATTCAGGACGATTATTTTTTGCTGAGGCATGCCCAAGCATCGCTGAGACAAGATCCTCGCGCGATGCATTCTTTGCATCAACCGTGAGAACTGATGAGCCATCTCGTAGTACTTGTACGCGATCTGCGACGCGAGCGACCTCATCAAGGCGGTGGGTAATGTAAATCATGCCCACACCCTCCCCGCGGAGTTGATCCATAACGGAGAAAAGGCGCTCGACTTCTACATTTGAGAGCGCAGCGGTGGGTTCATCCAAAACCAAAACTTTCGTATCCTGAGTTAGCGCGCGGGCAATTTCTAGTAGCTGCCGCTCACCCACCCGGAGTTGTCCAGCTATCGCATCGACGGGAATATTCACCTCGAGGCGATCCAGGACTGCCTTTGCTTTTTCAGCCATCTCGTCCCAGGTAACAAAAGGACCTTTATGTGGCCACTGTCCGAGGAAAATATTCTCAGCAACAGTAAGAGCGGGAGCATCGTTGAGCTCCTGGAAAATCATTCGGACGCCAAGTTGGCGGGCTTGATAAACATCAAGCTTCGCCAACTTGGTTCCTCGAATATCGATCGAGCCGCTAGTAGGTTCGATGTCGCCAGCGAGAATCTTCACCAGAGTCGACTTACCTGCACCATTTTCGCCAAGAAGCGCAAGCACTTCTCCAGCGCCAAGGGTGAGATCAACTCCGTGAAGGACTTCCACTCCACTGAAGGATTTGTGGATGCCTTGCAACGATACGAGTTCGTTACTCATTCTCTCCTTGCTCCATTCCCTGAACTAGCGTTGATACGACGTAGTAAATCTGACTGCTAATTAATTAGCAGGAGATCTTTCCGAAGTACTTCTCGATGTTTGCTCCGTTGATTGCAACGTGCTTGACCTTGAGCTGGAAAGGAACTTTCTTGCCCTTGATCAGGTCAATGAGGTATGGAACGACAATCTCGCCATAACGCTCTGGGAAGTAAGCAGTTGCTCCGATCCAGTTTGGATTGGTCTTGATATCGCACCAAACGGACTTCTCAGCGCCTTGGCTTCCTGCATAGATGTCCTTCTCGCGGCCAACTTGCTTAGCAGCAGAGAATGCACCCTGGATACCTTGGTCGTTGATTGCAACAACGATGATCTTCTTAGCGTTTGGAAGAGTAGTAAGAGCAGCTGGCATGACTTCGAGAGCCTTGTCCAAACGTCCTGCATCGTACTTCTTCAACTTGTCCGCTGGGATAGCACCGCAAACGCTGGCAAAGCCAGAGCGGTATCCACCCATACGAAGTTCGTTCGCGATACCTACGCCGTAATCTTCAAGAGAGATGAAGGCATCATATTCGCAGTTGAAGTTCTTCTTGAAATAGTTACCGAGCGCCTTTCCAGTGGTTGCACCAGCGTTAGCGTTATCGGCTCCCATGAATGCTGACTGGCATGGATCCTGCTCGATATCAATTGCGATAACTGGAACTTGTGGTCCAGCTTTGCAAATTGCAGGAGCTGCATCAGCGACTGCGTTGAAGCTTGCGTAGCCTTGAACCTTCTTCAATTTGAAGGTCTTAGCGCAGGCAAGTGCGAGGTCAGCCTTGAGCTTGCCATCGCAGAAAATCAACTTGGCACCGGCCTTTTTTGCCTCACGTGCAATGGAATCGTGAACATCTTTTCCGAATCCGATTGCATCATCGAGACCGATTAGACCGATGGTTATACCTTTACCGCTGTTCTTCACTGCCTTGCGGAAATCAACGCCGCCTGCGGTTGCAGGAACGGTTTGAAGTGCAAAGAGTGAAACGATTGCGGCAACAGCAGCAAGAACGCGAACGCTCTT
>JBEAMN010000002.1:0-2726 GCA_041165945.1 Actinomycetota bacterium | reverse complement strand
TAGCTCAATGGATAGAGCACCCTGTTGACGACACGGGAGGTTGTAGGTTCGAATCCTATCAGCCACACGCGCCAAGGCTGGCTCTGCAGTTCGTCGCGCAGGGCCAGCTTTTTTCACATATAACTCTCACAAATCACCCAAAGTTCACCCACTGGGCGAATGTCAGTCACAGCGTGTAACTTTCCACCTCCGATAGGTTACAACTGGAAGGTAGCCAGATAGATGTGGCGAGAGAACGAGGATAAATGAGCGACGAGCACGAAGGCACCAACTCTAATAACGGAGAGGTACAGGAGAGCGAACTCTGGGAACGCATCTCTGCTACCGATGGAGTAGAACGTGCCGAAGTTCTCGCTGAGCTCAGTCACTTTGCATATAAGCGTGATGATTATGCCGAATGCATTCAACTCTGTGAAACCTCAATCGATCTCTACAAAACTAATGCACCTAACTCACACCTTCACGAACTCATCCACCTACATGAAGGTAAAGCGCTCTCACTTCGCAATCTTGAGCATCATGCGGAAGCTGCCGAGACTTTCGAAGAGATTGCGCGCTTACAAAAAGAACAAGATGAAGTTTCAGGTTATATTCAGGCCATTCGTGCGGCCGCTTGTGAATGGTACGCCGCGAAAGAGTGGCGGAAGAGCCTTGAGGGGCATAAGGCGGCGCAAGATGCTGTCGATCCTGAATCTTCAGATATGTCGATGGCGATTGACTCTATAAATATAGGTATGTGTCTGAACAAACTAGAGCGCTATGAAGAGGCTATCCCATATTTCCTAGATTCCCGTAAGCACTTCCAAAAGGCAAAGTCTCCTCTTAACGTCAGCCACGTCGATAATCACCTAGCTATTTCCTATATCAAATTAGGAAATGGGCCAGAGGCTAAGTTCTATGCCAAGCATGTCTACAACTACGCAAAGATTGCCGAAGATATTAGTTTGCAGGGTTATGCACTCCTCTCCTTAGGTAAGGCGCTTGCTCTCTCTGGTGAGTACGACGATGCAGAAACCCGCCTTGTCGAAGCGCTGGAAATCTACACAGCAGAAGAGAGTAAAGATTGGGAGGACATCATCGAAGCTAACCGCGCGCTCGCTCATGTGCTTACCCAATTAGGGCGCAACGATGAAGCGCAAGAGCGCTTAGAGCAACTAGCGACCATCGAAGAAACGATGCTGAGTGAAAGCGAAAATTAAGAACGGGTTCCCTCCCAAGGTATGCGTGCGCTGTAATAAAGAATTCGAGTGGCGCAAGAAATGGGCTCGTGACTGGGAAAATGTGAAGTATTGCTCCGAGCGGTGCAAGGCAGGAAAATAGTCCGCATCTCCAGCCCCCTAACACCAAGACGCGAACAGGAGCATCGGTGAAGACACTTGAAGGCCAGGTTGCCATCGTCACTGGCGGTGCTCAAGGAATCGGTTATGCAATCGCAGAAGAACTTGCACTGGCGGGTGCATCCATTGCGGTCTTCGATCTCAGACTCGATTCAGCGCAATCGGCAGCTTCTGCGCTCGCCGCGCATGGCATCACCGCCCGCGCTTATTCAGTTGATGTTTCCAATTCCAAAATTGTCGACGAGGCTTTCGCTCGGGTAGTTGCCGATTTTGGACGCTTGGATATCGTCATTAACAATGCAGGTGTCTCTTTTGTTGGGCCACATATCAAAGATGTTACCGACGAAGTCTGGAACACCAGCGTTGGCGTGATGCAAAGCGGGGTCTTCTATTGCATGCGTGCAGCGAGTAGGTTTTTCTTGCCGCAACGCTCCGGTTCTGTTGTGAACATTTCCTCTATTCGCGGGCTGACATCTAGTCCTGGTCGCATCGCCTACTCAGCGACAAAAGCTGCTGTGATCATGATGACTCGTGTTGCTGCTGGTGAGTGGGCGCCCTATGGAGTGCGTGCAAATGCCATTGCACCAGGAGTCCAGCGCACGCCGATGTGGGATAACGATGTGAAACTCGGTGTGATTGATGAGGAGTACATCGTTGGCGTCACTCCAGCGGGACGGCTAGGTGATCCACGCGAGGTGGGAAAGTTAGCGGTATACCTTTGCTCGGATGCTGCTTCTTATATAAACGGCACCTGCATCACCATCGATGGTGGCCTTACCACCGTGCCTATCGAAGGTTCCATCACTCGCCCCGATTCTGACTCTGGTTCAGGTTCTTGATGGTGACGACTGGATCTGTGCACCACACTGGATTAACTGTCAGTGATCTCGCGCGCTCAATTGCCTTTTACACTGAAATTCTCGGCTGCACCGTCATTCTCGAGCAGGAGAAAACCGGCGGTTACCTTGCTGAGATCGTCGGATATCCCGATGCAAGCGTAAAGATGGCGATGCTCCATGACCCTGCCGGCCATCACATCATCGAGCTCTTTCAATACCTCTCACCTGAGATGCTTGTTGCCGAATTAGAACCACGAAAAATCGGCAACGCTCATCTTTGTTTTCTTGTAGCGGACCTTGATTCCTTGTATGCGCGAATCCAGAATAAAGGAGTCACTTTTATCTCTGGCCCGGTCCGCGTTGATACTGGCGCCAATGCTGGTGGTGCGGCGCTCTATATGAAAGATCCCGACGGAATCACCATCGAACTATTTCAACCAGCCGTAGCATGAAGAAGGTTCGCGCATATGCGAGCGCTGCTCACTTCGGCCCCACGATGATTGTCACCACCATCGCTTTTGTTCTTGCCCTGGTCCTCGGTCCATTAAAT
>JBEAMN010000001.1:0-8270 GCA_041165945.1 Actinomycetota bacterium | reverse complement strand
CGATGGCGGCAAATGGCAGCTCCATGATTTGGTCAAACTTCGACTTCGCGTAGAACAGTTTGGCCTCAAACTCACCGCCCTTGAGAACGTGCCCACCAACTTCTACGACCACATCATGCTCAATGGTCCAAAGCGCGATCAACAGATCGAAAATATGATTTTTACAGTGCGAAATATCGCTCGTGCTGGTATTCCAATCTTTGGTTACAACTGGATGCCATCGCATGTGTGGCGAACTCCGCCTAAGCACATTCGAGGTGGGGCTCTTGCCACTGCATTCGATGATTCGATTGCTCAAACCTTCCCGCTCACTCATGATCGGGAGTACTCAGAAGAGGAGATGTGGGCAAACCTCGAATACTGGATCAAGATTATTACTCCAATCGCAGAGGAAGAGGGAATCCGCCTAGGTATCCATCCATGTGATCCACCAGTAGAGAAGCTCGGTGGTATTCCACAGTTGCTTCGCAGTTTCGATGCTTACAAGCGATTAATTGAGATTTACCCGAGCGATTCCAACGGTATTGAATTTTGCCAAGGAACATTCTCGGAGATGAAGGATGATATCTACGAGATGATTGAGTATTTCGTCTCACGGAAGAAGATTCTTTATGTGCACTTCCGCAACGTCTCAGGAAAAGTGCCGCACTTCTGGGAAGAGTTCGTCAATACTGGTTATGTCGACATGTATAAGGCGATGAAGATCTATCACAAGCACAACTTTGATGGTTTCTTCATTGATGACCATGTGCCACATACTCATGGAGATACGCCATGGGGCCATCGCGGGCGCGCCTTTGCTAACGGTTACATCCAAGCGATGATCGAGGCAGTCAAGAAGGGCTAAATCATGCGATCAGGGCAAGGTGTCTGGATCAGCACCGGGTTTCATGAAGATGCGGTTTTGCAATTCGCTCAGCAATTTGGCTGCACCGATGTAGCACTTCAGTCCTACGACACCTCGGGAATCCCCAATAATGGTGGCAAGTGGGAGAAGTACGACCTAGTGAAGTTGCGCCTCAAGGTAGAGAACCATGGAATGAAGCTCACCGCCCTGGAGAACGTTCCGAGCTCCTTCTATGACCACATCATGCTCAACGGACCGCGTCGTGACGAGCAGATTGAAAACATGATCTACACAATCAGAAATATTGCTCGCGCGGGAATTCCCATTTTCGGATACAACTGGGAACCATCCTTAGTCTGGCGCACCCCGTACGAGCTTATTCGCGGCGGTTCGCCTGCAACGGCCTTTAACGAAAAGATGGGCAAGAGTTATCCGCTCACCCATCATCGGGAGTACACCGAAGAGGAGATGTGGGCCAACCTCGAATACTGGATCAAGATCATCACCCCCATCGCAGAAGAAGAGGGGATTCGTCTAGGAATCCATCCCAGTGACCCTCCTGTGCCCTCCCTAGGGGGTGTACCGCGACTCTTCCGATCCTTCGCTGCCTACAAGCGCCTAATCGAGATCTATCCAAGTGATAGCAATGCCATCGAGTTTTGTCAGGGGAGTTTCTCTGAGATGCAAGATGACATCTACGAAATGATCGAATATTTCGCTTCCCGTCGAAAGATTCTCTACGTGCACTTCCGCAATGTCTCCAACCCTGTCCCCGATTTCAAAGAGGAATTCATTAACACCGGCTATGTTGATATGTATAAGGCGATGAAGATCTACCACAAGCATAGTTTCGATGGTTTCTTCATGGACGATCATGTGCCACATACTCATGGCGATACCGAATGGGGCCACCGCGGCCGCGCCTTTGCCAATGGTTACATTCAAGCGATGATTGAGGCGGTGTCAAAACAATGAAGAGAATTCTGATTGCTGAATGCGTTCAAGAGATTGCTTCTTTTAACCCCAATCAGAGCGAATTGGATGCGTTTCGCCTCTCGACTCCCGCGCAGCTATTTCCAGAGCACCGTCCATTGCGGACCGAAATTGCAGGAGCGTTGGCACATTTTGATACTCGAAAAGATATCGAGCTGGTTCCTGCTTTTGGTGCCCGGTCTATTACCTCTGGCGGATTAACCTCAAAAAGCGCCTGGGAATTTATCTCAAAGAGCTTTTTAGATTCGATTCGCGCAGCTGGGAAAGTGGATGGAATTTATTTCTCACTTCACGGCGCCATGGGTGCAATTGGTGAACTCGACCCAGAGGGCTATCTGCTCGTCGAGACTCGAAAGATTGTCGGAGATGAGATTCCGATTGTGGCCTCCTTTGATTTACATGGCGTGATCACCGATCAAATCTTGCGACACTGCAACGCAATAACGGTGTATCACACCTATCCTCATATCGATTTGTATGAGACTGGGCAGAGATCTGCACGATTGCTCTTGAAGATTCTTGATGGAGAAGCCAAGCCAGTAACGGCGCGAGTGCGCATTCCTGCCCTTGTACGTGGTGATGAGCTCAAAACAAAGTCAGGATGCTTTGGTGAGCGAGTGAGTGAGACGGTTGCGATTGAAAATTCAGCACAGGGGCTCTCGGGAGGAATTTTCATTGGCAATCCCTTCACTGACGTTCCTGATTTAGCATCAAACGTGATTGTCTGTACCAATGGTGATGCCAAGTTAGCTAAAGAGAGTGCCGAAAAAATCGCGGCAGTTTTTTGGCGTGATCGAGAGAAGATGCAGGCATTTCTGACACCAGTGAAGGAAGCTGTGCGCCAAGCATGTACGGCCTATGCCACTAAGGGTGGAACGACCATTCTGGTTGATGCGGCAGATGCGACAAGCTCTGGTGCATGTGGAGATAGCAACGTGCTCTTAGCCGAATTGATGGCACAGGGATTTGCCGGCAGGGCGCTAGTGGCGATTACCGATGCCCCTGCGGTTGCAACGGCATTCAAGGCTGGCGTCGGAGCCACAATCACAACCACAGTGGGTGGCGCCAGGGATCCTCGCTACACCCCACTTAAGGTCACTGGGCTGGTCCACATGCTTAGCGATGGCGAGTTCAATAGTGAAGTTGAGGGTGACCCTTGGCATGCTGGAAATTGTGCAGTGCTCAAAGTTGAGAATTTCACGCTAGTACTTATGAGCAAGCCGGTGAGCCTTCATAACCGTTCGCTCTATTACTCACATGGGCAAGATCCGAAGAAATTCGATCTGGTCGTTGTGAAATCTCCGCACTGCCAAGACCACATGTATTCCTCTTGGGCTACCACTTACATCAATGTTGATGCGCCAGGTGCGACGAGTGCCAACTTGAAATCCTTGGGGCACACAATCTGCCACCGTCCGGTTTTCCCGTTGGATGAGGGAGTTCAATTCACTCCTGAAGCAGTGATCTACTCCCGCTAATCATTCAACTTTTAATGAACCGATTTGGAACTGGGCCAGTTGCTCCTCTGGTTTTTCTTTGCCCCCATGCTCTGAATTGAAACCGGATGTTCCGTCTTTGCCGCAAAGTGATTTGATGATTACGGAACCGCCAGGATGCTTATCTATCCACTGTGTCAGGTCGTAGACTTTGCCATCGACCACGCTCCAACAATCCTGAGGCGTGTTATGAGTAGCAACATCATTCATAGTGATTGTTCCCGCGCTTGAGGCTGCGGAAACTTCTTGCCCCCCTGCGATTCGCGACTTCCATACTGCTTCAGCTCCAGTGTGGCCAGTGATTATCGAAAGCCCAATTACTGTGATGCCAACGATGGCAGTGAGCATCTCAAGAGGTCCTAAGTTTTTCCCACTATGTTGTGGATTCTTTTTATGTTGCCTATAAAGCAGAAGCGTGAATAGTGTGAGTAAGAGCGCAGCAATAAATAGGTAAGTTCCTGAATCAGAGTGTCGTTGAGGTAAGCCGACTCGTTTAGAAAGCGCTTCACCAGATTCTTTTGCAACAAAGGTAGCAATCGTCCCTATGATCACACCGAGTGCGCTCAAACCAAGATATGTGGTTTTGAGGCGAGGGCGAAAGATTGTGATAATCACTCCGATTGTTGCTAGTGGCAGTAAGACAACTGCAAAGTGAACGACAAGCGGGTGTACCGGCAACCCAGTTATTGTGTCGAAGAGGGATTCCACGAGAGAATTAAATCAGGAGCGGCTGGGGTTTGCTGTGAGCAGACCAGGTCGATAAATGCGATAGATTTACCTTGTGAGCGCGGTCATCTCAGCAGAGAACTTAACGAAGAAATATGGCGATTTAGTCGCTGTCGATCATGTCTCATTCGATATTCCTGTGGGTGCAATCACTGGATTCGTAGGCCCTAATGGGGCAGGCAAAACCACGACTATCCGCATGCTTCTTGGCTTGGTCAAGCCATCCGCTGGAAATGCTCGAATTCTGGAACACGCGATTTCAGAGCCTGAGACCTATTTACCTTATGTGGGGGCGATGATTGAAGGCCCGGCCTTCTATCCTGCGCTTTCAGGTCGTGAGAACCTGCGCGTGCTTGCTCGATTGGGGGACTTCCCTTACCAGCGAGTAGAGGAACTTCTTACATTGGTGGGCTTGGCCGATCGGGCCACTTCAAAATTCAAAACATACTCCCTAGGCATGAAGCAACGCTTGGGTATCGCGGCAGCGCTTCTTCCCAATCCCAAGGTGCTGATTCTCGATGAGCCAGTGAATGGGTTAGACCCAGCTGGAATTCATGAGGTGCGCAATCTACTTCGCACTCTGGCTGATTCTGGAATTTCAATATTTGTCTCTTCGCACATTTTGAGTGAACTCGAAGTGATTGCTGACCACTTGGTCGTAGTTGATCACGGCAAGGTGCTCTTCCAGGGCGCGACGAAAGATTTGCTTGCTGCACAGAAACCGCGCCTGTCGGTACGAGGTGGCGGTGTGGCAGATCTCAAGCGACTTGAGGAAATCGCCGCTACCGCCGGGTTTGCCAGCGAGGTAATCGATAACCAACTGGTCATCGTGGCCCCCGAAAGTTTTGCTGGGGAATTAAATAAAGCGGCTTTTGATAGCGGAATTATCCTTACTCAACTCCAGATTACGCGTCCAACATTAGAAGAGAGCTTCTTTGAGATGACAGGGAGCGAGAAATGATTCGCGTCTTCCGCTCTGAGTGGCGCAAGCTCCGACGCCCTACCCTCTTTGGAGGCACGCTAGGTATTGTCTTTGGTTTAAGCGTTTTGATCACTGCTCTGCTCTTTATCTTGCTTGATGCCGACAGCGGAAATGGCCCGCGTGGTCGCGTCATTACTCGCGAAACTTTGGCCCTTCCTAGCGGCCTCTACCTGGGTTTTACTAATTTTGCTGGGCTCTTGGGCACGATTGCGCTCTCGGTTTTTGCTGCGCAAACCGCATTGGAATACACCAATGGCACCCTGCGTAACTTGCTTGTTCGCCAACCTCGTCGGTTAGTGCTACTCGCGGGCAAATATGTGGCGATGTGTAGTTTTGCTTTGCTCACGGTTATCGTCAGTGCGATTGGCAGTATTGGAATTTCGCTGCTTTTGGCGCCGACCAAAGAGATCAATACCGATGCTTGGTTCTCGAGTGAATCATTCCAATTGCTTTACTCCAACCTGGGAAATGTCTACCTCTCCGCAATCGCTTACGGCACGATTGGCATGGCAGTAGGAATCATCTTGCGCTCGCCGATCTCCTCGATTTCGATATCACTGGCGTGGATTCTTATCTTGGAGGGGATCCTCTCGTTCACCGTTGATGGTCTTGATAAGTGGTTACCAGGACAATTGATGAGTTTGATTGCAGAGAGTTCTAACAGCGATATCAGTTACACCTACGCACTTGTCGGAACCGCGGTTTACCTAGTTACTTTTGGTGGTATCGCAACAACTCTATTTTCAAAGCGCGACGTGGCAAACTAGCCTCGCCGCGCTTCAACGAACTTCGTTCTTGTTACTGCCAGGTGAAGCGACCCTCGCCACCTACTTTCTGATATCTGAGATCAGATGCAGGGATTGTGGGCAGTCCGCTCGAACCTTTCGGAAAACTCAACAGGTACTCATAGAGAGCTTCCTCATAAGAAGTACCAAAAGCAAACTTCTTGAGGGCTGCTAAGGTCGGATAATTATCTCCACCGTCTGCGGTGAAGTTGTTAGTCACCACCGTAACTGAAGGCGCTCCTGAAACGACTGCACCCGCGCTGACAATCTTTTGACCATCATTCAAGGTAATTGAGGCCACTCGTGTTCCCTCAGTGGTGATGGTGCCGGTCGTTGCACCGGTGGCGGGATTGGAGACCACCTGCGCTGTTCCATTGCGAAGGCAAACCACTTTGAGACCTGATACTTGGAGGAATTGACCGCCACCTCCGGTAGAGATAGCGCACGATCTCTCAAATATTGATTTGAGATTGGCAGGGGTGACATCAACAAGTGCAACTAAAGTGTTGCTAAAGGGAAGTAGATCGAAGGTGTTACCTCGGCTGATGTTTCCAGCTTTACCATCAACTGGGAGCGTAATCGCCGGATTTTGACGAATTCCACCGCCATTTTGGATGGCAATCATAGGAGTTGTTTGTGTGGGTTTTGGCAGTCCAGCTCTCTCATATCTCGCCAAGTAGCCATAGGCGAAAGCATCGGCAACGAGATTTCCACCATTAGTCTCAGCGGTCCGTACGCCCAGGACGGTTGCGCTACCACGGTCGGTGTTGAAGACAACTTCACTGGTAGCGATTGGTGTCGTAAATTGAGTTAAGCACTCTTGAAGTGGTTTTTCAACAGCATTAACAATAGTCGACGCTGGTTTAACCGCATCGATTATTTTCAGCGCTTTGGCGATGTCACCTTCAGGAATAACTCGGCGGGGATAGGAATACAACGTATCAAAACCAGTGAAATTTCCTTTCGAGTCAAACGAGATATCGAGGCGACCGAGATACTTATAGTTACCGCTGGTAGTAACCAGAGGGACGAACTTGCCTTCTGCATCCACCAAAGAGGTTGGGTAGGCGCCCACAGGGGCTGACTCATTGGGGATGAGTTCTATGACATTTGGAGTGCTGGAAGCCTGGAGCAGTTCATCTCCTCCGCCTGCAACAGCGACATCCACACCTTTGAGTAAATCTACTAACTCTCGGTCATTTGATGCCGCTTGTAAGTGGCTAACCAAGATGATCTTGTTTACTCCCTGCTTATTCAGAGCATCTATCTGGGATTGCACAATCTTTGCAGTAGTTTGAAGATCATTTGAGGTGAGCTTAACTGTCCCTGGACTTGAGATGGTTCGCAAAGTCCATGTGACTGCGGACACTACCCCAAATTTATGTTTGGTAACTGGATCGATATGAATGTATGAAGAGCCAAGGACTTTTCCATTCTTAATCTCTCCCCGCGTCAATATTGTATTACCGCGCAGATTTCTTAACTCTGCATTTGCTGAGAAGTCTAGGTTTCCCGACAGGAACGGATGGTTTGGTTTTCCGTTAGCCTGAAACGCTTTGATATAGCGAGCGAGAAAGGAGGTGCCGTAATCAAACTCGTGATTGCCCAAGACATGCAGGTCATAAGGCATCTTGGCTTGGGCAATTGCATCGAGTACAGGTTTGGTCGAAGTTGCTATAGCTGGCTCACTACAAATGATGTTCTTGCTGGCCAAAAATGAATCTCCTGCATATACAGCCAATACGGCGTTACCCATACTTCTGGCCTCGGCAATCTCGCGCGCCATTACGGCTGCGAAAGCCGCTGCTCCTCCAACTGGAAGCTTGCCAGCATCGGTCGTATAAAGAGCATCCGCAAGCAGTGAGGACTCGCCGTCATTGTTATGAAGGAGCGTAAGCGTGACAGGCGTTTTCGGTTCAACATTTTTCGCCTTCTTGTTTTGTGCTTGAACCGGCTGAGAGATGGCAAAAAGCATCAGTAGGGCTATAAGTGCAGAAATAGAATTGCGGAAGGTTTGTCGCATGATTTCTCCTTGGTCATGCGTAGTTAACTTGCTATTGGTAAACGTTGGGGAACATGTACTCGTACGTCAAGTGAGTTCCCCATTAACGTGAAGTTAACTCAAGTCTTTTTGCTTATTCTAGAGATTAAGAGTTCAGCTGGACCATGACTGAACCGATTGATCCACCAGTGGGCGGCCCAAATTTGAAGTAACCAGATAGCTACTCCGATGAGTAGGACTGCCCACATATCGACCTTTTGAAAGAGGCCAAGGCCCCATGGTGCAAAGATCATCATCTGCACAATAGATTGGATTAAATAAGTAGTTAATGACATCTGGCCAGCAGCGCTCATCCATGTCAGCTTCGCTGCAAAACGGGGGAGCAATCGCAAAAATGTTGCAATGTAAGCCATCGTAAGCAGCGGCGCTCCAACAAGTG